>JACZXC010000396.1 GCA_022571825.1 Myxococcales bacterium
CCTGGCTCGAAGCCCGGGAACGGACGGAAGATGCGCTGGGCTGGGCGACTCGCTGGATCACGATGGCGCCCGAAGATGCAGACGCGCTGCGCCTGGGCGCCCGTCTGCGCGAGCGGATCGGCCAGGACGAGGAGCTGATGGATCTTCTCCAACGGCTCGATCCGCTGCTCCAGAACGGAGAACAGGCGGCGAACCGGCGACGCATCGGTGCACTTCACGCCGCACACGAACGTCACGACCACGCCATCGACGCCTATCGATCGGGACTCGAAGTCGATCCGGCCGACGTCATCACCCTCGAAGCACTGGTCGACGCGCTCGAGCAGGCCAACCGCACGGTCGAGCTGGCCGCGGCGCTCCAGAACCTCACGGAGTTGCTGCCCGAGGATCGTCGCGCCGCATCGCTGGACGATCTGTCCAGGTTGCTCGAAGAACGGCTGGGAGATCTCCCGGGCGCCATCGACGCACTCGTGCGTCTGTCCGAGATCGACGGAGCAGCCCAAGAAGCGGAGACGCGTCTCGAGCCACTCCTCGAACGAGCCGGACGCTTCGAAGAGCTGGTCGAGCGCCTCGAACGCCGCATCGACTCGATGCCCCAAGCAGGCGAAGCCGCGCGCGCTCTCCGTCTTCGCCGGGCCGGAGTCGTGCTCGAACACTTGAGCCGCTTCGAGGAAGCGGTCGAAGCCTACCGCTCGATCCTCGCAGAGAATTCAGATTGCGATGAAGCTCGCGAAGGACTCGGGCGGGGACTGCGGGCATCGGGCGACGCAGCCGGACTGGTCGTCTACCTGGCCGAAGAGATCGAACGCCACGTCGAGCCCGCGACGCGTGACCGCCTGGCTCTCGAGCGCGCCATCATCCTGGAAGAGGCGCTCGATCGAACCGACGAGGCCATCGAGGTCTATCGCCGACTGTCGGTCCAGGCCCAGACCGGAGACGAATGCGCGAAGGCCGGTCAGCGTCTCGAGATCCTGCTCGAACGCTGCCACGACTGGGCCGGGCTGCGCCAACACTGGTCCAAGCTGCTCGAATCGCGCTCCGAGGCAGCGGCGGGGCCGCTGCACGTGCGACTCGGACAGCTCTGTCGCGATCGTCTCCACGACGGCCCGGCTGCGGCCGAGCACTACGAAGCGGCCGCGGCCACGTTCCCCATGCGGGTCGATCTCTGGCAGGCGCTCGCACACCTCTACGAGGCGATGAACCGCGAAAAAGATCTGGCGCGGGTGTTGGAAGCAGAGCTCGCAACCGGCGAAGTGTCCGACCGCGAGCTCGCGATCCGCAGCCAGGTCGCCCAGCTATGCGTCGGCGCGTTGGAAGACGCTGAACGCGCCCGCAAACACTACGCGCGCCTGATCGAGCTCGACCCGGGCCATGCCGCGGCCGGGGACTTCCTGATCGAAGCCGCGCAACGCGACGGTCGAATCGAAGACGTGGCACTCATCCTCGAAGGACGGCTCGAATGCCTCGATGCGCTGCCGCGGGACAAAGCCGGCGAGTGGGCGGCCCGGCGGATCTCGCTGCGTGTCCGGATCGCCGGCCTGCGAGCCTCGCAACTCGACGATCCGGACGGTGCAATCGCCGTCCTCGAACCGGGACTGGGAGAAATCGGCCCGCGCGGCGTCGTTGCCGAGCCCCTCGCCGACCTCTACCAGCGTGCCGGCTACCCCGAGGACCTGATCTCTCTGTGCCAGCAGGCGGCGGACGAATGCGAAGCCGGTCCTGAGCGCGCCAGCTGGAACGCGCGGCTCGGCGACACGCTGCGGGATCGCGGAATGGACCGGGAGGCAACGGAGGCCTACCGGAAGGTTCTCGTCGATCAACCGGAGGACCACCCCGCCAGCGCCGCCCTGCGCGACCTCTACCGCCGGCTTGGGGAGGCCGAGCCCCTGACGCATCTGCTCGATGCGGAGATTTCCGGGCTCGCGGGCCCGGATGAAATCCCGCCGCGATTGGAGCTGGCGACGCTGCTGAACGGTCCCCTGGATCGGCCCGCCGACGCTCTGCTCCACCTGCGCCGCGTCGTCCACATCGACCCCGGCCAGGTGGAAGCCCTAGACGCCGGTCTCGAGATCGCCGAACGGCTCGGCTTGCTGGAAGTGACATCGGAGCTGCTCGGCGACGCCCTCTCGCGGCCCCAGCCGCCGTCGGTCCGGTCCGCGCTGCTGACGCGCCGGGCGCGACTCCAGGTCAAGAACCCCGACCGTGCCATCGAGGCGGCGGCGGACTTTCGCGAAGCTCTTGCCCTCGATCCGACCCAAAACACGATTCGTCGAGAGCTTGGCGCCCTGCTGGAGACCCTGGGCGAGTGGGAGGCCATGCTCGACTGTCTGTACCAGGAGGCATGCAACGCCGAGCCGGAGGAGCGCGCAGTCATCTTCGAGCGTGCCGTCGACCTCGCCTGGCGCGAGCTCTCTCCCGAAGCGGCTCGCCCCTGGCTCGAGCGCCTCCAGCACGAGCGCCCCAACGATGGAGATGTTCTCGCCCGCATCGCCGAGGTCCATAAGCTGGCGGGCCGGTCGATCCCGAGACTCCGCGCGATCGAGCAGCGCATCCAATATTGTGACGATGCCGAGACAAGGCGCGACCTTCAGATCGAGCGCGCACGAATCTTCGAAGAGGAGCTGGAATCCCCGGGTCGCGCTGTAGGCGCCCTGGAGGAAGCGCGCGCCATCGCATCCGACGACGTTGAAATCCTGCGTCACCTCGACCGGCTGCACCGGAGCCTGGGACGAGATCCCGAGCGAGCAAGGGTCCTGGAAGCCCTGATCAAAGTCTCGGAAGATCGCGATCGCGCTTCGCTGATCTGTGAGGTCGCGTCGTTGTACACGGGGACGTTGAAGGATCCCGGACGCGCCGCCCAGCATCTCATTCGCGCCGTCTCCGAGACCCCAAAGCAGAGCGCCCTGTATCCCGAGTTGTTGAAGACCCTGGGCGAAGCGCTGCTGCAGACGGGCCCGATCGACAGCTGGGCCCGTTGTGCCGAGGCCGAACTCGCCGCCATTTCGCCCGAGGAGCGCGTCTTTGACGAGGGTGAGGTCGGCCCCGTGCTGCGTGAGCCAGCTTCCCACCGTTCGGCGGAGATCATGGAGGCGAACATTATCAAGTCCGGCCCGGCCTCGAATGCGCTGCCACGGCTTCTCCATGTTGACCAAATGGGCGCCATGTTTTTGCCCCACTATCACATACGGGTTGTCCTCGAACCGTTCTAAGGCCGCTAGAGCCTCTAGTGCCGGTGCCCCCAGGTGAACAATTTTCGATCCGGTTTTGGTGTCGTGCAGACGGAGACATTGG
>JACZXC010000397.1 GCA_022571825.1 Myxococcales bacterium
GGTACAGTCGCTTGTGAAGTCCGCGATCTCCAGTGGGCCAGAGAAGGCGCGCCGCGGCCTCGTTCGCCCGGGACAGCAGGATCTGCCACTCGATGGCGTCGATGCCCTCTGGGGCCTCGAGGAACGCCGCGAGTTCTTCGCATGAGGCCGTAGCCGTTCGAATGGTGTTCGTTCACGAAGACGCCGTCGAAGCCATTTTCGGCCGCGAACTCGAGCTCGTCCATGAAATCGTTGTAGATGCCGTGGGCGCGTTTGGCGTCGAAGAGGCGCGGGTCGATGTCGACTCAGACGGAGGCATGCTCCTCGGTGAAGTTCTCCGGGAGATCGGTGTAGGGCATGAGGTGGAACCACAGAAGCTTCACGGCTTCTCCCGGTCGGATGCCCGCGTGTCCTGTGGCAGCGCGCGATTCGGGTCGAGCGGACTCGCCATGCGGCGGCCGGTCTGGAGGTCTTCGAACGCTACGTCGTCGTCCAGGAGCTTCCCGAGGGCGGTCTTCCGCAGATAGAAGCCCTTCCGCGGACCCCTCACCAAATAGTAGGCTTCGCGGAAATCCCCTCGCTCCCGCAGGCCCCGACTCTCGCCGATCACGATGTCCGGTTTGCGGACATTCACGATGTAGTCCCAGTCCCACTTGGAATGGCCGGGTCGGAAGCGCCCCGGATGCATCTGGGTACGGGCGATGTGCGCATCGGAACGGCCCAACACGTCGATCGCATATCGGTGACTGAAGTACTTCGGAATTCCGGCCCAGTGGAGTGCCAGGGTGGTGGAGGGGTGAGTATGGTCGCGAAAGTAGCTCGCGTAGCGGAAGTTCTTCGCGTTGGCTTTCGCCAACATCGTGCTCTGGCTCGGGTCGAACCATTCGCGGGTCGTCCCGGCCGGGTTGGAGAGCAGTGAAATCGCCAACATCGCCCCGATGAAAGCGGCGGGCTTCATGGCCGATGTCAGGGAGGTGCGCCCGAGCAGACGCCAGACTCCGGCGGACGGGAGGATCCAGAAGAGGGGCAGAGCCGGAACCGCGAAGCGGCTTCCGTAGCGAGACATCCAATCACCACCGACCGCGACGTGATAGGCGAGGCCGGCGACCATCGGCAGGGCGAACAGAAGCAGCGCCGGGCGGTTCCGGTCGCTGCGAATCGCCATCCATGCCAGAATCATCGCAATCGCCATGCGCGGGATCCACGCGCCGAGCTGCGAGAGTCCGGTGGTCAGAATCGCCGCGAGGGGCGCCCCTGTCGCTTTCAGGTAGTAGGTGTTCGGGAGCGGGTCGCCGTAGTAGAGCCAGCCGAAGGCGATCAGAGCGCCCGAGACGCTCGCCATCGTCAGGGCGCCCAGGGTCAGGTGTCGGCGCCACTCGCGGGGCCGCGAGAACAGTCCGACGAGCCAGAGGGGCACGGCGAAGACGAGCGCATCGGGCCGGATCACGACTCCGGCCGCCAGCCCGACGAAGGTCCCCACGGTCCAGCGTGTGCCGTCGCGCTCGGCTCGCAGGATGGGCCCGGCGCAGAGCAGCAGCCAGAGAGCCACGAAACCCGCGTCAGAACCCTGAGCGCACCAGATCGAGAGGGGCGCGCAAAGCGCCACGGAAACGGTCGCTCCCAGTGGAATCCAAGGCTCGCGGGGGAATGCGGTGTCCGCGACGCGCCACACCAGCGCGAGGATGCACCCGAGAATGGCCAGGTTCAGGATCTGAAACGCCAGGGAGATTTCGAATTCGTTCAAGGGCAGCACGTGGAGCAGGGCCATTGTCAGGGTCACGCCGAGATTCGTGAACCCCCAAACCCGTTCGCCGCCGGCATTCCAGACCAGGCCGTGGCCCTCGCTCAGGTTTCGGGCGTACTCCATCGAGATCATCGCATCGTCCCAGAGGCTGAAGACGCGTTGACCGTTCACCACGAAGCTGGTGCGGTGGATGTACAGGCTTCCAAACACCAGCAGCAGCGGCAACAAGATCGAGAAGAGCAGAGCGACCTGACGCCGGGACGTCACGGCGCGGGGCTGGGTTGCAGTCGCGTCGCGCAACCGGTGATGTCCAGCTCGTTGCGAGCCACGCCACGGCTATGGTAATCAATCGATGCGCTACAATCAGCTCTCAAATCATCCAGTTCTTCGATCATGCAGCTCTTCGATCACGCCGTGCGGGCAAACTGACCATGCGCCCGCTCGCGGCTCGACTGGCCCTGTTCGCAGCCTCTCCGATCGTCGGGCTCGCCCTCGCAGAAGCGATCTTCCGCCTGTTCAGCTTCGAGTTCGATCCGATGCTGCGGGTCGAATTCGGCTGGCCGAAGCCCGAGATACGCGAGAAGCTCTACCTCACCGATCCCGATCTCTTCTGGGTTCCCAAGCACTACAGGGAGCGACTGGAGGCGATGAAGACGGGGCGGCCGGATATCGTGTTCCTGGGGGACTCGTGCACGGAGTTCGGATCCTATCCGCGATGGTTTCGCGAACGGATCGAAGCGGAGCACCCGGGTCTCGAACTCGCCGTCGAGAAGCTCGGAGTGGCGGGCTGGACCTCCTATCAGGGCCTCGAGCAACTGAAGCGCGACGTCCTGCCGCTTCGACCGCGGGTGGTGAGCTTCTACTTCGGGTGGAACGATCACTGGGTCGGTTTCGGACTCGACGACCGAGCGGTTCACGCGATGAGACCCGACGGCCTCCCGATCGTGGGGCGGCTCCGGATCGTGCAGCTGTTCTTTCGGATCCGGTTGGCGTGGCTCGCGGATCATCGGGTCGAGCGACCCCGCCGCGTGTCTCCCGAGGATTTCCGGAGCAACCTTCGGACCATGGCCAGGCTGACCCGCGAGATGGGAGCCGTTCCGCTGATGCTCACCGCGCCCACCTCCCACGAGTTCGGACGGGAGCCCAGGTATCTGGTGGAGCGTTGGCTCACCGACCTGCGGGACCTGGTCCCCCTGCACCAGCGCTACGTCTCGATCGTTCGCGAAGTGGCCGTGAAAGACGAGATTCCGCTCTGTGACCTCGCCGCCGATTTCGCTGCCCTCCCCCAAGCCGACCTGACCTACCGCTACTTCAAGAGAGACGGAATGCACCTCGTGCGCGAGGGGTACGAGAAGCTGGCCGAATTTCTCTACGCGTGCTTCCAACGCGAGCCGGAGCTTCGCAGGGTCTGGACTCGGGCGGTTTCGGCGGGTGGCTGAGGACCCGAGACGGTCTTAGTTGAGGCTGCTGCGTTGCAGGTCGACGAGCGTGTCCACGTAGAGGCGCACGAGCCACGGATCCCAGACGGAGACCGCCCCGTCGAACTCCGGATCGGTCTCAGG
>JACZXC010000398.1 GCA_022571825.1 Myxococcales bacterium
GCGGTCGAGATGAATGGATATCACCTGGATATCGGGACACCGGAAAGGTATCGCCGCATCTGTGAGGACTTCGAGCGGATGGCGAAATCGGCATGAGTGAGTCGGCGGCCCCGTTGCCGATTGCCCTGCTGGAGAACGAAATCCAGGAGTACGCCTGGGGCTCCCGGACGGCGATCGCCGAGCTGCTCGGTCGCCCCACTCCCTCCCCCCAGCCCCAGGCCGAGATGTGGATGGGCGCGCATCCCCGGGCGCCTTCTCGGGTTCGCATTGACGGACGCGAGCGGTCGCTGCTGGAGCTGATCCGGAGTCACCCGAGGGAGGTCCTGGGGCCTCGGGTCTGCGAGCGATTTTCCGGCCGACTGCCGTTCCTCTTCAAAGTGCTCGCGGTCGAGAGGCCCCTCTCGGTCCAGGCCCATCCCAATGCCCGTCAGGCGTCCGCGGGCTTCGCCCGGGACGAGGCCCGCGGAATCGGCCGGGACGCGCCGATGCGGAGCTACCCCGACGCCAGCCACAAGCCCGAGCTGGTCTGCGCCCTCACGCCGTTTCGGGCGCTCTTCGGGTTTCGACCCGTGTCCGAGATCCGCGCCCTCGTCGATCGCCTCGCGGTGCCCGGCCTCGGCGCGGAGGCGGTCCGTCTGGAGCGGGGCTCCGAAGAGGCGGCGCTGCGCGATTTTCTCGCCGGCCTGCTCGGAATGGACCCCGCGCAGCGGCTCCGGGTGGTCGGCGAGGTCGCGGCCGCCGCCGCGGCGCGAGAGGGCGAGGAATCCGCGTTCGAATGCGTGGTGCGGCTCCACGACGAGCATCCAGGCGACCTGGGTGTGCTGGCGCCCCTCTATTTGAACGCGGTTCTCCTGGAACCGGGACAGGCGATGTTTATCCCGTCCGGCGAGCTGCATACCTATCTGCATGGAATGAGCGTCGAGCTGATGGCCAACTCGGACAACGTGCTGCGGGGCGGGCTCACCGCGAAGGCCGTCGACGTGCACGAGCTGCTGAGGATTCTCCGCTTCCGCGCGGCCCGGGTCGAAGTCTTGACTCCCGAGACAGACGAGCCGGGCTCGGCCTCCTATCGGACCCCCGCGGACGAGTTCCGTCTGTCGCGCCTCGAAATCGGCGCGGACGCGCCCTTCACCTGCGGGCCGGATCGGAACGTGGAGATCCTGCTCTGCACCGCGGGGGATGTGCGCATCTCGCCGGTTCGGAGTTCGCAGACGCTGACCCTCGCGAGGGGCGCGAGTTGCCTGATCCCTGCGTGTGCGGGGCGGTATCGGTTGACCGGTGCCGGAACGCTCTACCGGGCATCGGTCGCGGTCTGACGCTTCGTCGCGCACCCACCGAGTGGCTGGTACCCTTTTCCACTCAAGATGCGCGTTCTCATCACCGGGGGAGCTGGTTTCATCGGGTCGCACACGGCCGATCGGCTGATCGAATCCGGCCATCAAGTGCGGATCCTCGACAGTCTCGAGCAGCCCGTTCACACCGCCGGCAAGCCCGCCCATCTGAATCCCGCCGCCGAGTTCGTCTTGGGTGACGTGACCTGTCGCGACGATTGGACATCGTCCCTGGAGGGAATCGATGCGGTGATTCACCTCGCCGCTTATCAGGACTACCTCCCCGACTTCAGCCATTTCTTTCGGGTGAACGCGGTCGGAACGGCGTTGCTCTACGAGATCATCGTCGAGGGGAACCTGCCGATCCGAAAGGTCGTCGTGGCTTCCTCCCAGGCGGTGTACGGAGAGGGAAAGCATCGCTGTCCCGACGGTCGGATTGTCTACCCCGCGATTCGACCCGAAGCGCGACTGCGTGCGGGACTCTTCGAAATTCCCTGCCCGGATGGCGAAGGCGAGACGACCTGGGAGCTCACCGACGAGTCCGGGTCGAATCCGGAGAACCAGTACGCGCTCTCCAAACACGCCCAGGAGCAGATCGCGATCCGTCTGGGGCGCCGGTACGAGATACCGACCGTCGCCCTGCGATACTCGATCGTCCAAGGTGCGCGCCAGTCGTTCACGAACGCATACTCGGGCGCTTGTCGCGTCTTCTGTCTGAGCCTCCATTTCGGTCGCGATCCCGTCATCTACGAAGACGGCGAACAGGTGCGCGACTTCGTCAACATCCACGATGTCGTGGACGCGAACCTCCTGGTCCTCGAGGATGCCCGCGCCGACTACGAGATATTCAATGTCGGCGGGGGGCGCCCCTACACGGTCAACGAGTTCGCCCACATCGCGGGGGATGCTTTCGGGCTGAAGATCGAGCCCTGTCCCAGCGGTCTGTACCGCTTCGGCGATACCCGCCACATCTGTTCCGACATCAAAAAGCTGAAGGCTCTGGGATGGCAGCCTCGTCGCAGCGCGACCGACAGCGTCGCCGAGTATGTTGCCTGGCTGCGGAGCCAGGACGACCTCGAGGATATCTCCGCCTACGCGCAACGCACGATGAAGGAGATGGACGTCGTGCGCGCCGTTCGGGACTGACCGCGCGAGGAGCCCGATGATCATCACCCAGACCCCGCTCCGGATTTCGTTTGCCGGTGGCGGAACCGATCTGGCCGCGTACTACGAGCAACACGAGGGCTTCGTCGTCTCCTCTGCGATCGACAAGTACGCCTTCGTGATCGTGAAGGAGCGCTTCGACGACAAGATCTATCTGAACGCCATGCGGAAGGAGATTGTCGATGACGTCGACTCCATCGAACACGAGTTGGTGCGTGAGGCCATGCGCATCACGGGTGTCGAGAAGGGGGTGGAGGTCACACTGCTCTCGGACATTCCCTCGGAGGGCGCGGGCCTGGGCTCGTCGAGCAGCTTCACGGTGGGTCTTCTGAACGCGTTTTACATCTACCGCGGCGAGCAGGTGACCGCCGAACGATTGGCTCGCGAGGCGTGTGAGATCGAGATCGAGCGCCTGGGCAAGCCGATTGGAAAGCAGGACCAGTATATCGCCGCCTACGGGGGCCTCCGCTGGTTCCGGTTCTGCTCGGACGGAAACGTCGAGTGCGGTCGACTGAGCGTTCCGGCCCCGCGTCTTCGGGAACTGAGCGACCGCCTGCATCTCTTTTTCACGGGGCGCACCCGAAAGGCCGACGCCATCTTGGGGGAGCAGAAAGCGAATACCGGCGACCATCTCAAGCAGCTCGACGGGATCCGGGAGCTGGCATTGGAGCTCAGGCCGGCGTTGGAGAGGGGTGACAGCGACCGACTCGGGACGATCCTGCACGTCAGCTGGCAGCTGAAACGGGAGCTGGCCTCGTGAATCAGCGACTCGGCGATCGACGAGATG
>JACZXC010000399.1 GCA_022571825.1 Myxococcales bacterium
CTCAACGGTCGAGAAGATCCTGGAAACCCTGGAACGCGTCGATGAGATCCCGCCGGTAGAGACCCTCGGCCCCTTCTACGATGTACCCGCCTTCATCTCTGCCTTCACCGCCAGTACGCGACCCGAACTCGAGGCGTTCCGTCCGGATTTCGTGGTGTTCAGCTTCCACGGGCTGCCAGAACGCCATCTGCGCCGAGCGGATCGGTCGGGACGGCACTGCCTGGCCAGCGATCACTGCTGTGATGAGCTCGGCGAGAGCAATCGCGGCTGCTACCGCGCCCAGTGTTTTTCGACGGCCCGTGCGCTGGCCGGCGCTCTCGAACTCGAGGTCGACCGGTTCTCGGTCGGCTTCCAGTCGCGGCTTGGACCGGCGCGGTGGATCCGTCCCCATACGGACCGGATGTTGCCCCGGTTGGCGGCGTCGGGGGTAAAACGACTGGCGGTCCTCTGCCCCTCCTTCGTCGCCGACTGCTTGGAAACCCTGGAGGAGATCGGAATTCGCGGGCGGAAACAGTGGCTGGCCCTCGGTGGCGAAGACCTCCTGCTCGCACCCTCCCTCAACGCGAGCCCGTTGTGGGTCCGTGGCGTCGCCGACCTGATCCGCGCCGCCGCCTGACTCGGGGCCAGTCCTCGGATCAGGCCGGGGATCGTTCTCGCATCAGCTCGCGAGCGGCGCGCACGCCCGAAGCCAGGGCACTGGCGACGCCGATACCGTCGAGATAACCGCCGGCCAGGGCGATCCCGGGGAGCTTCGCCAGGGCTTCGCGGATGCTCGCGATGCGGCGGACATGATCGCGATCCGGCTGGGGAATGGCTTGGCGCCAGCGCGTGATCGCGAGGGTGCGTGGCTCGGAACGCAGGCCCAGGATGCGATCCAGATCCGCGTGAAGCTCGCGCAGTACGACATCGTCGGGAAGATCCACGGCGTCTCGCCAACCCATCCCCCCGAGCATGCACTGAATCAACTCGCGACCCTCCGGTGCGCGATTGGGAAAGAGCCGGCTCATGAAAAGCGCGCCCAGCAGGCGGATCCCCGCGTCGCGTGCCACCAGGAAGCCGAATCCCGCGATTCGCGACCGAACCGCCCGGGGATCGACGGCGATAGGAATCCCGACGATCGGCGCATAGACGATGTCTGCCAGTGCCGAAGCCGCGTCGCCGGCAACGCCCGCCAGAATCGTCGCGGTCTCGTACGCCGGCGTCGCCAGGACCACCCGCCGCGCGCGAAATTGTCGATCGCCGGCGGGGCCGGAAATCGAGATCTGCCAGTGCCGCCCGTCGAGCCGAATTTCCGTGACGCGACTTCTCAGCGCCGGCGGCTCTGCGAGTCGCGCGGCGAGCTTTCGCGCCAGGGGTCCCAACCCATCCGCCGTCGAGTAGGAACCGCGCAGGCCCCGCCGACGACCGGGACGCCAGCCGAGCACTCCGCCGAGCGCGATCGAACCGTATCGACGCTCGAGGGCCACGGGACCTCCGAAGACGGCGGCGGCGCCCAGTTGGGTTTCGTCCCCGGCGTAGACACCGGTCAGAAACGGCCCGATCAGGTGCCGAACGACTTCCGCGCCCAGTCGCCGCCCGGCAAACTCGGCCACCGACTCGCCGGACCCGTCGCCGCGCCAGATGAATGGCTCCGCCAACAGACGCGCCTTGCCGCGGGCAGACAGCAGTGGCGTGCGCAGGAACGCGAGGGGCGAGGTCGGAACGGGTTGGAGACGGCCATCCCGGAAGATGAAGCGGCTCCGGCCCTCGGGCTGCGCGCGCACCAGGCTCGCCTCGAGCTTGACCCGGCGAAACAGCTCGAGCATCGGCGCCTTCACCTGGAACGTATTCGCCCCGCGCTCGATCACGTAGCCGGCGATGTGATCGGTGCGCAGGGCGCCGCCGGGGCGATCCGATGCGTCGATCACGAGTACTTCGGAGGTCTCTCTCTGAAGCTCGATGGCCGCCGCCAGTCCGGCGACCCCGGCTCCCACCACGACAGCTGCGACTTCGGGATCGCCCATCAACCCAACCCGCCGTCTAGACCGTCCGGCTGAACAGGGGTTTCCCCGACTCCCGCTGGTCGGCCAGATAGCGGTCGAAAACCATCGCCAGGTTCCGGACCAGAAGACGACCCAGGGGGGTCACGCGAAGGCTCCCGTCCGCGCTCGCCTCGACCAGGCCGTCTTCGACGGCGGGGCCCAGACCCTCGAGCTCGCTCGCGTAGCGGGTTGCGAAGGAATTTCCGAAGCGAGCCTCGAACTCTCCGGCCCGCAGTTCACCGTGGCAGATGAGTCGCTCGATGATCCACCGCCGCTCCAGGTCGTCCTCGGAGAGACGGTGGCCCCGCAGGGTCGAGAGGCCGCGATCGGCAACCGCCGCCTGCCAGCCGTCGAGGTCCCGGATCGACTGGGCGTAGCTGCGACTCAGCTGAGAGATCGCGCTCGGCCCAAAGCCGATCAGATCCACACCCGCCTGGGTCGTGTGACCCATGAAGTTCCTCCGCAGCGTTCGGTCGACCACCGCCCGGGAGAGTTCGTCGCCGGGACGGGCGAAGTGGTCCAGGCCGATGAAGCGGTAGTCTTCGTCCAGGAAGCGGCGAATGGCGGCCAACATGATACGGGCCTTGGTCGCCGCATCGGGGAGATGCTTCCGTTCAAACCCACGCTGCTGTTTCGCCACCCAGGTTACGTGAGCGTACGAGTAGAGCGCGATGCGATCGGGTGCCATGCCCAGAATGACGTCTAGCGTTCTCGAAAGCTTTCCTCGGTCTGGTAGGGGAGCCCGTAGATCAGATCGAAGTTGATGCTCTTGAACCCCGCGCGCCGGGACCACTCGACCAGCCGCTCGGTCTGTTCGGGGGGTTGAATCCGATGGATGGCCTCCTGTACCCGCGGCTCGACGTCCTGCACCCCCATCGAGATGCGGTTGAAGCCGCACGCGCGAAGGGCGGACACCTGCTCCTCGCTGGTGACCCGCGGATCGACCTCGACCGAGATTTCGGCGTCCTCGCCGATCGGGAAGGCGTCGGCAACCGTCCGGTACAGCCGCCGAATCTGCTCGGGATCGAGATACGTCGGTGTTCCCCCCCCCCAATGGTGCTGGGTCGCCGTTCGCGGAACGCGCACGGCTTCGCGCACCGCTGCGACCTCGCGCTCGATCGTGTCGAGGTAGCGGCGCGGCAGCTCAGGATCGCGCGTGATGACCCGGTTGCAGGCGCAGAAGTGGCAGAGGCTGCGGCAGAAGGGCACGTGGGCGTAGATGGAGAGCCCGGCGTTCGCCTCG
>JACZXC010000400.1 GCA_022571825.1 Myxococcales bacterium
CTCGGCGAGCTTCGACTGCATCTCTTCGGCCATGGCGGGCGGCACGTCCCGAGTCAGCAGATTCTCGGATTCCAGAGGATCGCGCAGGACATTGTAGAACTCGTGTCGACCGTCCGAGGACCAGATAAAGCGAAAGCCGTAAAGCTGGATGGCGCGCAGCCGGCGCATGAAGGGAGCCAGCTGCTCCCGGGAAGATTCGTACTCCTGGTTCGAAAAGAGCGCGAACTCCTCGCGGGGGTAGTAGTACTCGGACAGGATTGCTTCGCGTCGAGCCCCGCCCTCTGCCAGCAAGTCGATCTCCGGCTGTGGAAGACCCGCAAAGTCGATGCCGGCCGCGTTCAGCAGCGTGGGAAACAGATCCACGAGCTGTCCATTGCGGGGCTCGACCTCGCCGCCGCGGACGCCGTGGGGCAGGCGGATCAGCAGGGGAATGCGAACCGCGGTGTTGTAGAGGCCGAACATGTGGCCGACCAGACCGTTCTCACCGAAATGCTCTCCATGGTCCGAGGTGATGACGATGACCGTGTTCTCGAAACGCGAATCCCGCCGGAACCATGCGATCAAGTCGCCCACCACTCGGCTCAGGTAGGCGATCTCGCCGTCGTAGAGATCGGACAGAATCGCGAGGTCTTCCCGGCGATGGGGCTCGCCGACGTAGTGCTCGTGGGGCCGTTGGCTCCCGAGGCGCAGAGCATGGCGGAGGTCGACCCCGGCTCCAACAAAGCGCTGGAGATAAGGCGGCGGTGGCGTCAGGGGAACGTGCGCCTCGACGTAGTTGATGAACGCAAAGAAGGGTCGATCTTTCGGACGGCGCCCGAGAAAGCGGGCGAACTCGAGGTTGTTGACATGGGCGCTGGGGTCCGCGAGATCGGCTTCCCCCGCCGACGGTCGCGGAACCTGTCTCCAGGTGTCGACGAAGTCGTCGAAGCCCTGGGTGAGATTGATGCGGGGGCTGACCTGGGCATTCGCCGAGGCCCCCCAGGTGCGGTAGCCGGCGTTCCGAAACACCTCGGCCAGGGTGGCGAACCGCGAGTCGAGCCAGATGCGTTCCTGGGTCGCACCGTGCCGGATGGGGTAGAGCCCGGTGAACAGAGAAGCATGGCTCGGAACCGTCCAGACCGAGGTGGAGTAGAAGTTCGGAAAGCGAATCGCCTCCCGCGCGAAGTCGTCGAGTTCGGGGCTCGTGGCCCGCGGATAGCCGAAACACGACAGGCGATCCGCGCGCAGGGTATCGAGGACGATGAGCAGGATGTTGGGCCGTGGCGTCGCAAGGGTGGAGGTCGGGGGCCACCACCGATCGAGCGCTCGGAGTGGAATCAGGCCCAGGAGGCAGACCAGGGTCACCAGGACACCGCCCCACCCGGCGGCCTCCCGGGCCGGTTCCCGCCCGCCTCGCTCACGAACCCATTCGCGGCCCAGGTAGATCACAAGAAGCCCGGCCGCCCCGAGCCACTGGAATCCGGAAGAGAGAGAAAGAAGATCTCCGCTGCGAAAGACCATCCAGAGGAAGAGCGGATAGGTCGCCACCACCCGGGCGGATGGCACCAGCACGCGAAGGGCCAGGCGCCCTCGGCCCGGGCTTCGCCTCGCCCGGGCGTCGGCGAAGCGAAGTCCCTGGGACGCCAGACCGCAGGAAAGTCCGATCCAGAGCACCGGAGCCAGGGTGTCGAGCCCGACGTCGAGTGCGATGCGGTAGAGCCCGTTCTGAGGGTAGTAGAGCGCCCAGGCCCGAAGGGCGCCCACCCCCGCGCCCACGGCGAAGCTCCAGAGCAACGACCGCGCCAGACCGTGGACGAAGCTTCGCGTCATCGGTCGAGAATACCCGGGAGCAGGGCCGCCCCGTCCTGACCGCGGAGGCTCCCGGGGAACGGACCTACCGTCCAGCGCGTCGTGGGGCGATGGTGGGTTGTCCCTGCTGGTACCGCGCCAGACGCTCGCGGATCTTTGCCCCCAGATCCCGCTGACCCTGGGCCGTCGCGAGCTCCAGCGCGCGGGCGGCCGCGCGCGTCGCTTCCTCGAAGCGGCCGGCGGAGGCATAGGCCGCCGCCAGCATGTCGAGCACCTCGGGACGCTGGTGCTGCGTCATCTCCGCCGCCCGTCGGCCCAGGCGGACCGCGCGCTCGGGATCGCGCAGGTCGCGGGACGGATGGGTCGCCAACAGCCAACCGATGGCGGTCACGGATTCGAAGGACCCGGGCCGGAGCCGCACCGTCGCCTGGAAATGACCCAGGGCCGCCTCGAGATCGCCCCGCTCCTCGAGGGCCAGTGCCAGGTTGTAGTGGGCGGGCGCGTAGTCGGGCGCCAGATCGAGGGCCTGTTCGTATCGAGCGACCGCGGCGTCGACGTCGCCGACCGCCTTCAGCGCCACGGCGAGATTTGTGTGGAATTCGACCACGTCCGGCGCCAGGTCGAGGGCACGGCGATAGTAGAGAATCGCGGCTTGGAAACGGCCCCGATCAAAGAGCGCGTTGGCCCGGTTGTAGGGAACCACGGGGTTGCGGGGCGCAAGGACACCGGCGAGCTCGTACTGGGTAATTGCATGGTCGAGGCGTCCGTCCTTTCGAAACGCTGCACCGAGGTTGAGGTGGGTCTGGGACTTCATCCCATCGACGCGGACGATCGAGAGGTTGCTGAACAGAAGCGCGGTGAATGTGAGGCCGGCGGCCACCGCAACCCGCCGCCCCGGACCGTCGCGCCGGAAGCGGGGTGCTTCGACGTCCGCAGCGCCGGCAAACAGCGCGAGGATCGGGACCAGGGGGAATCGGTAGCGACCGAACACGAAGAAGAGAACCACCGTGGCCGCATAGGTACCGGCCAGAAGGGTGAGGAGCCCCTGGCTCCGCCGATGGCGCCATGTGGCGCACGCGCCGAACACCGCCAGGGGAACCAGCACCCCGAAATGAAAAACCGAACCCAATCCCCGCAGCAGCCAGGAGGCGTCCGCGTAGGTGTACTGGTCCTCGGTGTCGGCGATCTCGACAGCGTTGGCGAGAAGAACCGCCTTCTTCGCCAGAAGTGCGAGCCAGGCGACGGGATGCGAAACGATGAAATCCATCGCTCGATCGGTCCAGTAGGCCGAGACTTGGCTCGGGGTGAGCTCTCGACCCAGGGCGCGCTCGGCCCCGGCGGTGGCGTCCCAGCGGTCGTCCGTGGGGTGGCCGCGCCTTCCGATCGGCGAGTAGACACCCGTGGCGTTCTCGTTGTTGCCCATGTACAGGTTGGCGCCGAACTGGGAGGTCGTGAGATGAAACTC
>JACZXC010000401.1 GCA_022571825.1 Myxococcales bacterium
CGGAACAAGAAGAACTCGAGCTCACTGCCCATCTTTGCGGTCAGACCCATTGCCGCGGCGCGATCGAGCTGGCGCCTGAGGATCGTCCGCGGCGCCACCTCGATCGGAGTGTCCCCACGGTCGTCCACCGCGTCGCAGAGAACCAGCGCGCAACGATCCTGCCAGGTGACCGCGCGCAAGCTGGCCAGGTCGGGCACGCACCGCAGGTCGCCGTAGCCCTTGTCCCAGCTCGCGAAGGCGTATCCCGGCGTCGGATCCATCTCCATGTCGCAGGCCAGCAGGTAGTCGCACACGTGCATGCCGCCGGCTGCGATCTCTTCCAGAAAGAAGGGGGCGTGGATCCGCTTGCCCACCAGACGGCCATACAGATCCGGCAGGGCCGTGACGACGGTTTCGATCGTACCCCGCTCGATCTCGCGAGCCAGGCTCTCGAGGCTCATCTTCCCTCGGGGCAGGGAAGGCAGCTCAGTCTTCGTCACTTTCGATGTCGCGGAATAGAGACAGCTGGGGCGAGGCTTCGTTGGTCTCGAACGGAACCGGATACTCGTCCGAGAAGCAGGCATCACAGAAGCCCTGCTTGAGCGGACCGGTGGTGCGACGCAGGCCCTCCAGGGAGAGATAGCCGAGGGAATCCGCACCCATCAATTCTCGGATCTCATCTACGGTGTGTTCGTGGGCAATCAGCTCCGCTCGCGTGGGTGTGTCGATGCCGTAGTGACAGGGACCGATGGTCGGCGGCGCGGAGATTCTCAGGTGGACCTCGCGCGCACCGGTCTGTCGCAACATGGACACGATCTTGATCAACGTGGTCCCGCGCACGATGGAGTCGTCCACCAGCACCACCCGTTTCCCCTGCAACAGGCCCCGTACGGCGTTGTGCTTCACCTTGACGCCGAAGTGCCGGATCGACTGAGCCGGCTCGATGAAGGTCCGGCGAACGAAGTGGTTGCGGATGATGGCCTGCTCGTACGGAATCCCCGACTCCTCGGCATAACCCAGGGCCGCCGGGTCGCCGGAGGCCAGGACCGGAACCACCAGATCGGCGTTCACCGGGTGCTCGCGGGCGAGCAGGCGCCCCAGTTCCTTGCGGAACCCGTAGACGTTGTTTCGGTTCAGATTCGAATCGGGCCTCGCGAAATAGATGTACTCGAACACACAGAAGGTCTCGCGGACAGACCGCTTGAAGGGCCGCAGCGTACGAACCCGCCCGCGTCGTACGACCGCCACCTCCCCCGGCTCGAGGTCGCGCTCGAAAGAAGCCCCGATCAGGTCCAGGGCGCAGGTCTCACTGGCGGCGACCCACGCGCCGTCGAGTCGCCCCAGGCTGAGGGGCCGGAAGCCGTTGGGGTCGCGGGCGGCGACCATCGAGTCGTCGGTCAGCATCACGAGACTGAAGGCGCCCTTCACCCGCGACAGCGCATCGATCAGTCGCTCCACCAGCGTCTTCTCCCGCGAGCGCGCCAGCAGCTGAACGATCACCTCGCTATCGGCGGTGGTGCTGAAGATGGCGCCGCGACCCTCGAGCTCGCGCCGGATGCTCCGGGCGTTGACGAGGTTGCCGTTGTGGGCGATGGCCACGGACCCGCCATCGGTGGTGGCATAAAAGGGCTGAGCATTTCGGATCTGACTCTCTCCCGAGGTCGAGTAGCGGACATGGCCGACGGCGTGTCGACCGGGAAGACGGCTCAAGATCTTCTCGTTGAACACGTCGGCGACGAGGCCCATCCCGCGGTGCACGTAGTGCGCGTGCCCATCGGTGGAGACGATCCCGGCGCTCTCCTGGCCCCGGTGCTGAAGGGCATAGAGACCGAGATAGGTGATGTTGGATGCCTCGGAGTGGCCGTGCACTCCGAACACCCCGCACTCATCGTGGAAGCGATCCCGGGCATGGCGCGCCAAGAGCGCCCGGGTGCTGGCCTCTTCCCTGTTCATGCCACCTCCAGTCGGCGAGGAATCGCCCTCGCCCACAGACCGTGCAGCCGCTGCAACGGGGCATCGATCCACGGCGCCCCGCGTTTGGGCCCGATCTCCAGTCGAGACCCGCCGGTCTCGCCGATGCGCTGGGCGGGCACGCCCCGTTCGCGAGCCAGACCCAGCAGCGCGTCGGGCTGGCCGGTGGCCGCGATCACGCGCCCCGTCGACTCCCCGAAGAGCAACGCATCCAGACGAATGGTATCGGCCAGGGCGATTGTCGCCCCCACGGGAGTCCGCCCCGCAAAGGCGCACTCGGCGAGTGCGACAGCCAGGCCGCCCCCCGCGACGTCGTGGGCACTCCGGACCCAGCCCCGGGCGATGGCGTCGCCCAGCAAGGCGCCCAGAGTCCGCTCGTGGGCCAGGTCCACCACGGGAGGAAACCCCGCTTCCAGACCCCGACGCAGGGCCAGCCACTCGCTTCCTCCGAGCTCCTCGCGATTCTCGCCCAGCAGTACCACGGACAGCCCCCCCTCCGGGAAGTGCGAAACGGCGTGGCGAGACCACGGCTCGAGGAGCCCCACCATGGCCACCGTGGGCGTCGGGTAGATCGCGCGGCCCGAGGTCTCATTGTAGAAAGAGACATTACCCGAGACCACCGGCGTTCCCAGGGCGGCGGCTGCATCCCCGAGTCCCCGGATGGCCTCGGCGAACTCCCACATGATCTCGGGCCTTTCGGGATTTCCGAAGTTGAGGCAGTTCGTGAGCGCCAGCGGGCGGGCTCCGGTGCAAGCCACATTGCGCGCGGCCTCGGCCACCGCCGCGACCGTGCCCGCGTACGGGTCGAGCCAACACCACCGTGGGTTGCAATCGACGGAGAGGGCGAGACCTTTCTCCGTCGGCGTGCCATCGGCGCGCTTCACGCGCACCAGCGCCGCGTCGCCACCGTCACCGAAGCGGATTACGGCCGATGAGCAGGCAGCAATCGTGTGTGCCTGAGCCCAGCGACGGCCATAATGAAAAGCAAGACGCCGGTCATCCAGCTCAATCCTCCGTAGCCCACCACGAAAACTATCTCGAATGCTTGCGCCAGGTCGATAGACCTCCTGGCGAGGCTCACAGGCAGGTCAGTGGTCGTAAAGACGTCGACCCCAACCATGTAGAGGGAGCGCACGGTCCATGCGATCAGGACCGCTTTAGAAAGGCGAGCGAAGGGAATGCGGCATCTGTACCAACGTAGGCTCATGACGGTTGCATCCGCTACGAGGGAAAATGATTCATATGAAGATTATCGGCGCCCGTGCGTGTGACCTTGAGCTTTCTTGA
>JACZXC010000402.1 GCA_022571825.1 Myxococcales bacterium
AGAAGTTGTCTTTGAGGGTGCGGATGCGCCCGAGGTCCTCGGCGTCGGCTGCTCGGAGGAAGGGATTGGTCGCTCGTTCTTCTCCGAGGGTGGAGGGGATCGACATTTCCTCTGGGGTGGCATCGTGCCAGTCGGCCGCCGCGCGGGAGCGGATCTCTTGGACCCGTTCGAGCTTGGCGCGAACGGCGTCGTTCTCGGGTTCCAGGTGAGCGGCGAAACGGAGATTGCTCTCGGTGTATTCGTGTCCGCAGAAGATCCGCATGGAATCCGGGAGCGCCCCGAGCTTCTGGTGCAGGGCCGTGAACATCATCTCGGGGGTTCCCTCGAAGAGCCTGCCACAGCCCGCAGCGAACAGGGTATCGCCGCAGAACACGGCACCCGCCGCGTCGAAGACGTAGGCGATGTGTCCGCGGGTGTGAGCGGGAATGAAAAGGATCCGCGCCCGCTGGCGACCCACTTCGACGGTGTCCCCTTCCTCGAGACCTTCGCTGAGCCCCGGCAGACGACCCTCATCCGACGCGTGCCCGTAGACCGGGACCCCGTAGCGCTTGGCGAGATCGGGATTCGCGGCCGAGTGATCCCAGTGATGATGCGTCGACAGCACGTGGGTCAGCTTGGCGCCCAGGGCGTCGATGCGTTTGACGACGGGCTCTGCTTCGGGCGCGTCCACGACGGCGGATTCCCCGCTCTCCTCGCACGTGATGAGGTAGGTGTAGTTGTCACCGAGGGTGGGAATTCGCTCGATGTGTAGGCCCATGGTGGGGAAGGCTACGAGGCCGATTCGCAACTCGCAAGGGAGGAACCCCGGCGAGGGGAGGGGCGCAGGGAACCGAGGGCGAGCGGAAGCGTCATCTGTGAGGGAACCGGGTGCTCGGATGCATCCTCGCTGTGTTGGGGTACCGGGGGTCTTGGGTCCGGGTTCGGCAGCGGGTATTGCTCGCGGGGAACGTGGGCGGGGCAGATGTCGCGGTACTCGCACCAGCCGCAGAGCGGACTGGTTCGGGTCTCGAAGTTCTTTTCCACCCGGATTTTGTCGATCAATTCGATTGTGTGCGCCCGCAGATCCTCGAGCTGTTCCGGCGTGCGCGTCGACGTTCGAACCTTGTCGTGCTGTAGGTAATGCCAGACCAGCCGGATCGGCTGGTCGGCTCCGTAGAGCTTGGCCAGCGCCAATTGATACAAGGCCAGCTGCCGGTCCCGGTCGAGGCGTTTCTGACTCGGGATTCGACGCGAGGTCTTGTAGTCGTGGATCTCGATCGCCTCGTCCGGCGCGCGAACGATACGATCCACCACGCCGCGCAACCGGTAGCTTCCGTGCTCATCGAGGCTGAACTGCACTGGCTTCTCCAGCCCCAGGGTCTCGTCGCTGTCGAAGGGGTAGAAGCGCCGGTAATAGTGGGTGAGGCAGCGCTCGCCGATCGAGCGATAGAAGGCGATGGAGTTCTCGCGGCGCACGATGCGAATGCGATCTTCGACGTAGTGTTCGTCCCACAGCAGCTCGAAGCGTTTCAACACCTGGGCCAGGGTCGGGACAAAGCCCTTGCCGGTGGCGATGTACAGGCGCTCGAGGACTTCGTGTACCCGCTTGCCAACGAACTGCTCGACGGATTCGGTCTCCGAGGGGACCCGAAGTACGTATCGGAAATGGAACTTCTTGGGACAGTCTTCGAAGCTCGAGAGCCGCGAGTGGCTGTAGACCTCGGACACCCGGCCCTCCCTCCCCGCGCCCCGCCAACCCCGCCCCGAGCCTCGCCGAAGGCCGGCCGCCGAAAGCCGCGGGGGCCACGCCGGAAGCCGGGGCTGCCGACGCGGTCTGGCTCCGGCGTGTGAGGGGGGACTAACGCTCTGGAGGAGACCGGCATTCCACCGATCGGGCTCCACCCTACCATGCCCACCCGTGCGACGGCAATGTGCGGGACGCGCTACGCTCCCGAAGCGCGCCCGAGGAGCTCTCTCCCATGGCCACCCGACCGCGGTCCCGCCGGGCCCCCGCCCGCGAATCCATCCCTGAAGCCAGCGAGTTGGAGGCGGTCCTCGAATCCACGATCGCCTCCCTGTCGACCAGCGCCGACGACGCCCTCACCAAGGCGTCCAGCGAGGGACTTCCCGACCGCGCCGAGGTCACCGACTGGGTGGAGCGCACGAAACGCCTGGTCCTGACCCAGGGCGACCGCTCGGCCCTTCGTTCCGAGGTGCCGCACCTGGCCACCCGGCTCCTCACGCTCTTGGGGAGCGTGGGCTTGCGCGATGGCAACCGGCCGGAGTCGATCGTCGCCGCCTTTCTGCCGCGGCTACCGGCGATTCGCGCGTCCCTCTCGGCGGACGTGGAGGCGGCATTCGAGGGCGATCCCGCCGCCAAGGGCTACGCGGAAATCGTGGTGTCCTATCCGTCGATTCGGGCTATCGCGATTTTCCGCATCGCCCACGAGCTCCACGAGCTCGGGATCCCGATTCTTCCGAGGATGATGACCGAGCATGCCCACGCCCGGACGGGGATCGACATTCACCCGGGGGCGCGGATCGGACGCCGCTTCTTCATCGACCACGGCACCGGGGTAGTGATCGGTGAGACCAGCGAGATCGGCGACAATGTGCGTCTGTACCAGGGTGTGACCCTCGGGGCCAAAGCGCCCCGCCATGGATCGATGCTCCGGGGAGTGAAACGGCACCCGACGATCGAAGACGACGTGACGATCTACGCCGGGGTCACGATCCTGGGTGGCAATACGGTGATCGGGCGACGCAGCGTGATCGGGGGAAACGTCTGGCTCGTCGAGTCGGTTCCGGCGGGCTCCAAGGTCATCGCCGAGCCGCCGCGTCAGCTGGTGCGCACCCGCGCAGCAGACGACGATGAACATCCGCTTCAACGGCACTGGGATATCTAGCTTGATCTCGCGGGTCGGGGGGGACCCGTGCTGACTCGGCTCCGGCCCGCGGTGGTTCTCGGGCTTGTCTGCCTGGGGCTGGCACTTCCGGCGAGGGCCGGGTCCGAAGAGCCGGAAGGTTGGGCATACGCGTTGTGGCACGAGATGATGAGTCCATTCTGCCCGGGCCGGAGCCTCGCCGACTGCCCCAGCACCGCGGCGGAGAGCCTGCGGATGTGGATCCTGATGCAGGAAGCGGGCGGTCGCGAGCGAAGCGAGGTGGAGGCGGAGCTGCTGGACCGATATGGAGACGTCATTCTCGCCGCCCCACGCGCGCAGGGGTTCGGGTTGGCAGCCTATCTGATGC
>JACZXC010000403.1:0-2353 GCA_022571825.1 Myxococcales bacterium
GATTGGTTGCCCTGACCGGCATGCCGGCGGTCCGGACCGGCGACGATCTCCCGGCGCTGATTCGTGCGGCGGCGGAGGCGTCGGGCGTTCCCCTCACCGACGGGATCCTCGTGGTCTGTCAGAAAGTGGTGTCGAAGGCCGAGGGGCGGACCATCCACCTGGCCGACGTCGAGCCGTCGGACCGGGCCCGGCAGATCGCCGCCGAGGACGACAAGGATCCGCGCCACGTGGAGCTCGTGCTGCGGGAAACGGTTCGCCTGGTGCGACGCGGTCACGGTGTGATGATCTGTGAGACCCAGCACGGCTTCGTCTGCGCCAACGCGGGTGTGGATCTCTCCAACGCGCCGGGTCCCGAGGTCGCGGTGCTGCTTCCGATCGACCCGGACGCATCCGCCGCCGGCATCCGGGACGCGCTCCGCTCGGATACGGCGCCCCTCGCGGTCATCGTGAGTGACACCTTCGGGCGACCCTGGCGGGAAGGCCTGGTCGACCTGGCCATCGGCTGCGCCGGCCTCACGCCCGTCGACGACCAGCGGGGGCAACGCGACTGGGCGGGCCGCGAGCTCCAGGTCACGGCCACGGCAACCGCCGACCAGCTCGCAGCGGCAGCGGGGGTGTTGATGCGAAAGGATGCGGGCATTCCCGCCGTGTGGATCCAGGGCATCACGCCGTCGGGCGATGGCCGCGTCCGTGACACCCTCCGTTCGCCCGAGTCCGACCTGTTTCGCTAGCCCCGATCCGACGAGAGTCCGCTCCCGGCTCAGGGAGGACCGTCGCCCGGTTCAGCCGCGAGGACAATCCCCGCCCAGACAGCGATCGATCGCGCGCCAGAGTTCGGCGACGCCGAGGCCCTTTTCGGCGGAGGTGGGGATCACCTGGTCCTTCGCAAGCCCGGATGCGCGGGTCAAGACACGCACGCGCTCGGCGCGCCGCATCGGCTTGAGCTTGTCGACCTTGGTCAGCGCCAGCACGGCGGGCAGCTCGCGCTCGGCGAGCCATTCCAGAAGCAGCGTCTCGTCCTCGGAGATCTCGCGTCGCAGATCCTGGAGAAGAACCGCGACCCGCAGGCCCTGGCGATCTTCGAGGTAGGACTCTACCAAGAGCTTCCAGCGTCGGCGTTCGCTCCGGGACACCTTCGCGTAGCCGTAGCCCGGCAGGTCGACCAGCATCACCGCGCCGCCCGGACGCTCGACGCGATACCAGTGCACGAGACGCGTCTTGCCGGGGGTTCGGCTCGTGCGCGCCAACCTCTTTCTCTGGACCAGGGTGTTCAGCAGGCTCGATTTGCCGACGTTGGAGCGCCCGAGGAAGGCAATCTCGGGCTCACGCGGGTCGGGGAATCCGCTGCGCGCGGCGGCCGTCGCGACCCACTCCGCCGCCAAGATCTTCACGCTGCCACCGCCTCGCTCATCCCAGCGCGCGGCCGAGGCGCTCGAGTGCCTCTGCGAGCGTTTCCTCGGAGGCGGCGTAGCAGAATCGCAGCCATCCCTCGCCGGCCGCTCCGAAGTCCACGCCCGGGGCCACGCCCACATGGGCTCGCTCGAGCAGGTCGAAGGCCAGAGCCAGCGAGTCCGCGCCGAAAGCCCGCGCGTCGGCGAACACGTAGAAGGCGCCGGTGGGAACCGATGGCACTCCGAAGCCTAGCTTGCGCAGTCCTTCGACCAGGAACCGACGCCGCCGATCGTAGGCGCGGCGCATGGCGGCGACGGTCTCGCCACCCTCGCGCAGAGCGGCGAGACCGGCGTGCTGAACGAATCGGTTGGCCGAGATGAAGAGGTTCTGCTGCATCACCTGCAGCCGACGCATCGCGCGCTCGGGCGCGATCGTATAGCCCAGCCGGAATCCGGTCATCGCGTATCGCTTGGAGAAGCCGTCGAGCACGAAGGCCTGGTCGGTCACCTGGAGAGCCGAGGTGACCCGGGCGCCGTCGTAGACCAGGCCGTCGTAGATCTCGTCGGACACGATCGGGAGTCCGATCTCGGCGAGGGCGCGGAGGGTCTCTTCCGTCTGGATCGCACCGGTCGGGTTCGCCGGAGAACTCACGACGATGGCACGGGTGCGCGGGGTCACGGCGCGCCGCACGCGATCCGGGTCGAGGCGATAGGCATCGGCCGGGTCGGTGGGAACCAAGACCGGCTTTCCGCCGCTCAGGCGGAGGAAGTTCGGATAGCAGGGGTAGTGAGGCGTACCCAGGATCACTTCATCGTCGGTTTCCACCAGCAGGGAGAAGATGAGGACCATCGCCGGGGACGTCCCATTGGTGACCAGAACCCGACTCGGGTTCAGGTCGATCCCGAAGCGGCGCGACGTATCCGCGGCGATCGCTTCCCGCAGCTCGGCCAGACCGCGACTG
>JACZXC010000403.1:2363-3212 GCA_022571825.1 Myxococcales bacterium
TGTAGCGGGTCTCGCCTGCCTCCAGGGCGCGAACGCAGGCCGCGATCGCGGCCGGGGGCGGCGGAAAGTCGGGCTCGCCGATCTCCAGGTGCATCACTCGGATCCCGGCGCGCTCCATCGCGAAAGCGCGCTCCATGACTTCCATGGCCAGAAACGGCTGGATCTCGTCTGCACGCGCTGCGTAGCGGTGGGCCACGCGATCCGGGTAGCCGTGGCGGGTCGGACTGTCAACCCGGACGTCGTTCCAAGTACGCGAATTTGGAAAGATTTCGGGAAGCGGGTCTTTGACAAGGCCACCGGGCCGTTGATACCTTCGCGGCG
This sequence comes from Myxococcales bacterium, assembly GCA_022571825.1. Taxonomy (GTDB): domain Bacteria; phylum Myxococcota_A; class UBA9160; order UBA9160; family SMWR01; genus JACZXC01. The sequence goes on from JACZXC010000403.1 coordinate 2,685, forward strand.
AAGGGGGCGCGGTCATCCATGTCCAAAGGGGTGCAGATCGCGACCGGCGCCACGGTGATCGCGCTGCTGCTCGCCTGGGTCGGCTCGTCGAACCTCGAAGCCTTCGCCTACTACGAGAACCTGGCGGACTTCCAGGCCCAGGCAGATTCGCGGATCGGGAAGGCGGCTCGCGTCCACGGCTATGTGGCGACCGGTTCGATTCGACGCGACCTGCCGGCGAAGCAGGTTCGCTTTCGCGTCCAGAACGACCCGCCCCACGCGGTCGGACTCGCCGACGCACCGCTCCCGGTAGTCTTCGCGGGCCTCGATACGCCGGACCTCTTCAAAGACGGCGCCGAAGTCGTGCTGGAAGGGAGGCTCTGGACCCAGAACGGTGCCACCGTCTTTCACGCGGACAAGGTCATGGCCAAGTGCCCGTCGAAGTTCGAGGGCCGGGCCACCGATGCCGCGCCCTTTTGACCGTCGTCTGAGCACCGCTGAGGAAGCGTGATGTCCGAGATCGGAGCCGTCGCCCTTCGCTTCGCGCTG
>JACZXC010000037.1 GCA_022571825.1 Myxococcales bacterium
CAGATCGCCGGGGGCCCATGGTTGGGCCACGAGCCTTTCTTCATGGCGCCCCTCTATCCCTATTTTCTGTCGTGCGTCTACGGGATCTTCGGACCGAGCTTTCTGGTGGCGAGACTCGTGCATTGTCTGCTCGGGACCGTCACCAGCGTGCTGGTGTGGCGGCTGGCGCGGGAGTTCTTCGACCGTCGGGTATCGCTGCTCGCGGGCTTCCTGGTCGCTTTTTACTCGATGTTCCTCTTCTACGAGGGGAGCCTTCTGCTCGCCACCCTCCTCACGACCTTGACCACCCTGACGGTGCTCGCCGCCGTACGGGCCCTGGCCCTTCCGACCCCGATTAGGTGGGCGGGGGTGGGCTCGCTCGTCGGGCTCACCGCCCTCGCGCGCCCGAACGTGCTGCTCTTCGCCCCGGTGTTGCTGCTGTGGATGTTCGGTGTGCTGCGCCGGGAAGCCTCGCGGTGGCGGCGTCTGGCTCTGGCTGCCGCCTTCATGACGGGTGGCGCGGTGCTCGTGCTTCCCGTGACGCTCCGCAATCTGGTCGTGACCGGCGACGCTACGATCATCGCGACCTCCGGTGGGTCGAATTTCTACTCGGGAAACAATCCCGACGCCAACGGCGCCTATCTGGTTCCTCGTCCCTTTTCGCGCCTCGCCACCGATTCCGCCCCCGAACAGGCGGTGCGATATCACGAGTATGCGGAACGCGCACTGGGCCGCGAGCTGCGGCCTTCCGAGGCCTCGGCCTACTGGTTCGGCCGGGGCCTCGAGTACATCCGGGAGAATCCGGCCGCCTGGCTTCGCCTCGAAGCACGCAAGTTGGCGCTCTTCCTCAACGCGGCCGAGATATGGAATAATCGCTCCTTCGAGCTGGCTCGGCGCTTCTCGTGGCTGCTTCAGCTTCCCCTGGTCTCCTTCGGCGCCATTGCTCCCTTCGCGTTCCTGGGAATCGGGGTGAGCACCCGTCACGCCAAGCGCCTGTTCCCCCTCTACGCGATGGTCGGCGTCTACCTGCTGACGGCCCTGCTGTTCTTCGTACTGTCGCGCTATCGGATTCCCGTGGTGCCGGTGCTGATCGTGTTCGCAGCCCACGGGGCCGTGCATCTGCTCGACGCGTGGAGAGAACGGAGAATTCGCGTCCTCGCCATGGGACTGGCATCCGCGGTGCTCTTCGCGATCGGCAGCCACGCCCCCATCATTCACCAGAACCTCGGCATGGCCCACTACAACCTGGGAAACCGCTACAAGGAGCGCGAAGCGTGGCCGCTGGCCATCGAGGAATACACCCGGGCCCTCGCCCTGGATCCAACCTATCTGCCGCTGTCGAACAACCTCGCTTGGGTCTACGAGCAGAGTGGTGAACACCGCCGCGAGGCGATTCGCACCTGGGTGTCGGTGCTCGAGCTTGCGAAACGGCAGGGGCTCACGGCCTACGCAGGCCGCGCCCGTCGCCACTTGAGCGACCTTGGCGCCCACGCGGAAACCGGCGACACCGACCCGGCGCCCCCTCGCGTTTCCGTCGAGCCGTCGGCGCGACAGCTCCCCTTGCCCGCGCCTGGGCTCTAGGCCACCTTTCCGTCCGGGTCGATCCACTGATCCGGTTCGGCCCCGCTCACCGAGAGAGAGGGTTGCCGACATGCCCAATTCCCCCGACGACATGGCCCAGGAGATCGAACGCCTTCGGGCCGAGAACGCGGCACTCAGGTCCAAATCGACCCGGGAGCTTCGCCTCCAGGTAAGCCAGAAAGGTGCGGTTTCGCTGTACGGCATCCGGCGCTTCCCGGTCACGTTCTACATGGAAGAGTGGCACCGCATTCTGGGCATGTCGGATGACATTTCCACCTTCATCCGCGAGCACGAGCACGAGCTGAAGAAGAAGGAGAGCTGACGCCGTCAGAGCGCGGCCGCGGGCTCGACGAAATTCTTTGCCAGGGTATCCAGGGTCGAGAGCAGCGAGTCGCGATCGAGGGCGAACGCAACCGCGATGACCTGGTCGACTCCCGCCTCGCGATAACGCGCCAGGGCGCCGTCGCCCACCGGCTTGAGATAGGGCGAAATGCTCACTTCGACGTCGTCGAGGCTGCGGCCGCGTGCCTCCAGCAGGGTTCGCAGTCGCGCGATGCCCTCGGCCGCCTGGTCGGGGTCGCGGTTGAAGCCGTACCAGCCCTGGCCCAGGTCTGCGACCCGGCGCAGCGCCGCGTCGGTCTCGCCTCCGAAGTGGATCGGCGGGTGGGGCTTCTGGATCGGCTTCGGGTACATCCGGCAGGCCGGAAGCTGATACAGGTCGTCCTTGTACTCCGAGGTCTCGTCGCACCAGAGGCGGCGCATGACCTCGAGATAGGAACGACAGCGCGCACCCCGCCTCTCGAAGGGAACGCTCACCGAGCGGAACTCTTCGGCCAGCCAGCCGACCCCTACCCCGAAGTCGAGCCGACCGCCGGACAGGAAGTCGACGTTGGCGACCTGCTTGGCCGTGTAGACCGGGTTGCGCTGGGGGACCAGACAGATGCCCGTGCCCAGGCGAATGCGCTGGGTCACGGCGGCGAGAAAGCTCAGGCTGGTGAAGGGCTCGAGCATTCCGTTCTCGGGAGCCGCCGGAATCCGACCGTCCGCCGAGTACGGATAGCGGGAGCCGTAATCGTCGAAGAGGACCACGTGTTCCGCGACCCAGAGCGAGTGGAAGCCGCGTTCCTCGGCGCCCCGGCCCAGGGTTTCGAGGTATTCGCCGGTGGCAAAGGGCCCGGCCAGGGGAGCGAACAGTCCGATTCGCATGGGGTTCCGTCCCTGTGAGAAGGGGTGGATCGCAGCCGCATTCTACCCCGGATCGTTCTCTAACGTTTCCACCAAAAGCGGTGGAAGCTACCGCACCCGATCGGACCGAAGTCGGCTCCCACGCGAGTGCCATGGGTCGACTCCACCAGCTGGTTGTCCTCGAAGCGCCGGTCGAGGCTACCGTCGAAATCGGTGTCCTCTTCCTGGACGGCGACCCCGGCGGCGGTCACCGACTGCACCACGTCGACCTTGCGATCGCCGTTGGTGTCGGCCTCGACGCGCACGCGCTGGTTGTTTTCATAGATCTCGCGGGTGTCGGCGATGCCGTTGCCCGTCGAGTCCGACAGCACCTCGACCACCACCCCGTGGGCCACCGTGGCCCGGGTGGTGAGCTTGTCGCCCTCGGTGTTGAGCAGGCACTGAGACGAGACTGCGCCGGATTTGTCCAGGTAGAGCTTCTTGTCGGGATGGCGACCATCGCTGGCGACTTCCTGGATCACGATGGCTCCCGTCGCATCCAGATGGTCCAGTAGATCCGGGCGCCCGCGGCCGCGGGTGTCCCGGCCTTGACGGATCAACCGACCGTTCTCGAAGTAGCTCCAGACGTCGGTCTTGCAATCCCCGGTCGTATCCCGGTACTCCGCGCGGACGTTCTCCGCGGCGTCGAACCACTGCTTCAGATCGACGCAGCCGCTCCCGTTGCTGTCCTGCTGGAGGCGATCGAGCGTTCCCTGCCGGAACCAGACCGTGAGGTCCACCTGGCCGTCGCCGTCGCGGTCTTCGAGACGGTATCGGTGGTTCGAATCGCCTCAGCGGCTCGCCGCAGTCCGCGCTCGTTGGCCGCCGCCGCCGCCTCTTGGATCCCGCGTCTCACGCAAGGCATGGGAAGCGGCTCCCCGATCACACCGGTCGAAGCCACCAGGATCTCCGCGGGGCGCGCCCCCACGGCCCGCGCGGTCCGCCGGGCCATCTCCTCGGCGTTCCGGTGCCCGCGGGCACCCATCGCCACGTTGGAGATTCCGCTGTTCACAACGATTCCGCGGATACGTCCGGAGCGTAGGTGAGCGCGACAGAGCTCGACCGGCGCCCCGACCACCGACGAGCGCGTGAACAGACCCGCCGCGGCCGCCGGTTCCGCACTCACGATCAGGGCCAGGTCCAGCCCTCGCTCCTTGATTCCGCAGTGAACGCCCGCGGCCCGGAAGCCGGGAACCCGCAGCGGCGGCGGCTTCATCGGGCCGAATCGGAGAGGACGCGCCCGGTTATGCGGCGCCGCAGCACTTCTTGTACTTCTTGCCACTCCCGCACGGGCACGGATCGTTGCGCCCGACCTTGCCAGATCGGCCCGACCCCGGGGCGTCCCGGCGCGAACCCCTGCCGGCCCGAGCCGAGGCGACTTCGCCCCGCCCCAACCCGGCCAGCTCCGCCCCCCGCTTCGGCCCTGTCTCGGCCACGGGCTCGGGCAGCGCGAACCTGTAGAGCAGTTCGAGGGACTGGCTGTCGATGCGCTCGTTCATCTCCTCGAAGAGCGCGTAGCCCTCGCGCTGGTACTCGAGCTTGGGGTCTCGCGACGCGTAGCCCCGCAGACCGATGCCGTCGCGCAATCCGTCCATCGTGTGGAGATGGTCCTTCCACTGGGTATCGAGAATACGCAGAAGGATGTCGCGTTCGAATTCGCCAAAACGCGGAAAACCCAGGCTCGCGTGTTCCTCCGCCAGTGCGTCGCAGCGCTTCTTCTTCTCTTCGATGAATGCCGTGACACGATCCAGGATCGCGCGTCCGAAGGCATCGCGGTCAATCGGGCGACCGGTCCCACCCTCTACGACGAAGGGAGCCTGTTGCGGATCGAAGGGCATGCCGAAGGGGGCCTCGAAGCTCGACGCCAGCTCGGTGACGGTATCGGCCTCCAGGTCGGTCTTCGGCGGCCAGTGAACGTCCAGGAGGTTGACGATCACCCCCTCTGCCATGTCGAGCACTTCCTCGTGAACGTCCCCATGGGCCATCACGCCCCGACGGCGTTCATAGAAGGCCCGCCGCTGCTTGTTCATCACGTTGTCGTAGTCCAGCAGGTGTTTTCGAATGTCGAAGTTGCGAGCCTCGACCTTCTTTTGGGCGTTTTCGATCACCCGGGTCAGCAGTTTGTTCTCGATAGCCTCGCCCTCTTCGACGCCAACCCGGTCCCACCAGTCCTTTACGCGCTCGGACTCGAAGATCCTCAACAAGTCGTCTTCCAGCGACAAGAAGAACTGGCTCGAGCCCGGATCCCCCTGGCGTCCGGAACGGCCGCGAAGCTGGTTGTCGATGCGCCGGCTCTCGTGGCGCTCGGTGCCGATGATGTGGAGCCCACCGGCCGCGACGACCTGCTCGCGCTCTTCTTCACAGCGCCGCTCGAAGTCGGCCAGGGCGACCGGGTAGTCGGGGTGCGACTTATCTTGCTGACATTGGGCCAGCGCCATCATCTCAGCGTTCCCGCCGAGGACGATATCCGTGCCGCGACCGGCCATGTTGGTGGAGATCGTCACCGCGCCCTTGCGACCGGCCTGGGCCACGATCTCCGCCTCGCGCTCGTGCTGCTTCGCGTTGAGAACGTTGTGCTTGGTCCCCTGCTTCTGGAGCTTTCGCGCCAGCATTTCCGAGGTCTCGATCGAAATCGTACCCACCAGGATCGGTTGCCCGGTCTTGTGTCGCTCTTGAATCTCGTCGATCACGGCGTTGAACTTCTCGCGCTTCGACTTGAACACCACGTCCTGAAGGTCGTCGCGGACCATCGGTCGGTTCGTCGGGAGCAGGGTCACATCCAGGTCGTAGATGTTGGCGAACTCCGCGGCCTCGGTGTCCGCGGTTCCGGTCATGCCGGCGAGCTTCTCGTACATCCGGAAGAAGTTCTGGAACGTCACCGATGCCAGGGTCTGGTTTTCACTGCGGACCTGGATCCCCTCCATCGCCTCCACGGCCTGGTGCAGACCATCGGACCAGCGGCGGCCGGGCATCAGCCGACCGGTGAACTCGTCGACGATGATGACCTCCTTCTGGCCGCTCTCCCCGACTTTTACCACGTAGTCGACGTCGCGCTTCTTGAGGGTACGGGCGACCAGCGCCTGGTTCACGGCGTGGAGCACCGGCAGCATCTCGGGGTCGTAGAGGTTCTCCACCCCGAGCAGCTTCTCCACCCGGCGCACGCCCTGTTCGGTCAGCGTGGCTCCGTGGGCCTTCTCGTCGACCCAGTAGTCCCCGGTCTCCTCGATGTCCTTGCTGGCCTCGCCCTTGGTTCCCGCCTTGAGCTGCGGAATCACGCGGTTCACCACGGCGTATAGCTGCGTGTTCTGCTCCGAGGGCCCCGAGATGATCAGCGGCGTCCGCGCCTCGTCGATGAGGATCGAGTCGACCTCGTCGACGATCGCGTAGTGGAGGTCTCGCTGGACACACTGCTCCCGCGTGAACTTCATGTTGTCGCGCAGATAGTCGAAGCCGAGCTCGTTGTTGGTGACGTAGGCGACGTCGGCGGCGTAGGCCTCCCGCCGCTCGGGCTCCGAAAGATCGTGGAGGATGGAACTCACCCGCAGCCCCAGAAAGCGATGCACCTGGCCCATCCACTCGGCGTCGCGCCGGGCGAGGTAGTCGTTGACGGTCACGACGTGAACACCGCGGCCGGTGAGGGAGTTCAGGTAGCAGGGCAACGTGGCGGCGAGGGACTTGCCCTCGCCGGTCTTCATCTCGGCGATGACGCCCCGGTGCAAGACCACACCCCCGAGCAGCTGCACGTCGTAGGGGCGCTGGCCGAGGCTCCGCTTGGCGGCCTCCCGGACGGTCGCGAAAGCCTCGGGGAGCAGAGAGTCGAGGGATTCACCCCGATCGGATCGTTCGCGGAACGCCGCGGTTCGGGCGCGCAGGTCGGCGTCGGAAAGGCCGACCACCTCGGGTTCGAGCCGGCACACACGCTCGACCATGGGAACGATCGACTTCAGGGCGCGATCGCTATGAGTTCCGAAGATCCTTCGAACGAGATTCGGCATGGGCGGCGGTATCGGTCTCCCGGAAGGGGGGCGTGCCGATCCAGTGTATTCGAGCCGCTACAGAGCGGCAAGTTAGCGTGGTTCCTGAGGAAATTCTGATCTCAGTCGAAGATGTAATTGAGGGGGTTGACCGCTTTTCCGTTGACTGCGACGCCGTAGTGAAGATGGGGGCCGGTGCTGCGACCGCTGGAGCCCAGCGACGCGATCACCTGACCGCGTTCCACCTGCTGGCCCCGCTTCACGAGAATCTCATCGGCGTGGCCGTAGTGGCTCCGCACCCCGTACCCGTGATCGATGATCACGGTGTTTCCCAGGGGACCGCGCTTTCCGGCAAACTTGATCCGCCCGCGTGCGGATGCGATCACATCCGTTCCCCGCCGACCGGCGATGTCGATGCCCGAGTGGAACTGGCGAAGCCCGGTGAAGGGCGAGATCCGATCGCCGAATCGCGAGGTGAGCCACCCCTGGGTCGGCCAGATCGCCGGCGAAGAGGCCAGCCGATTGCGCTTGTCTTCGAGTCGTTGGATCAGGTCGAGCAACGAGGTCTCCCGCGCGCTGGCGACGACGCCGAGTCGCTCCAACTCCCGTCTCAGGAGGCTGACGTGGCCTTCGCCCGGCGCGGCCTTGAGGACCGGGCCTTGAGGCCGCATCGGCGCGATCAGATCGACCTCTCGACTCCCCGCTGGAGCTGCCGCGGACTGTCCCCGATCGGCGGCCTCGAGATCGCCCCCCGCACCGCCCACCTCGACGACGGCGGCGCCGCCGGTGCCCGCCGAACCCGGCAGATTCGCGATGATGCGTACCTTGCGCTCCAGCTCGAGGACCTGCTCGAGGCGCCTTCCCACTTTCACGACTCGGCTTTCGAAGGCGTCGATCTGGGCGCGCTGGTTGGCCGTTTCGACACGCAGCACGGCGAGCTCGGGGCGCTCGATGCGCAGGCGAATGTAGTCGCCGACCCCGATCAGCAGCATCGCCACTCCGATGGCCAGTGCCCACAACGTTGTTCGGACCACACCTCGGCGCACGTCGAAGCGCCGCACCGGCGCGGTCTCATCGGTGACCACGATCAGTGAATAGCATTCCATGTTCCGCCCCCTTCAGTCACGGAGCCGCGCGTCGTCATGACGGCAACCTGACCCGGAGCTGCAACTTTCCCAGCTGCACCTCGTCGCCGTCCCGCAGCGCGGCTCGCGGCGATCGCTTCCCGTTCACCCGCGTGCCATTCGTGCTGCCCAGATCCTGAACATAAAAGGCCTTTCCGTCGTATCCGATCGCCGCATGGGCGCGCGAAATCGTTGCATCCGCCAGTACCAGGTCCGCCGTGTGTCCGCGTCCGATCACGATCCAGTCCTGATCGACCGGGAGTTCGAGGCCCTCATAGAAGCCCTTGATCACCCGGATCGAGGCCCCACCGGGAACCGCACCGGTGGCGTCCGGTCCCGACGCGGATTCCTCCGCTTGTTCCTTCATCGCGGCGCGCCCCCCGCTTCAGCGTGACTCGGGCCACACTTCCGGTTCCCGGATTCAGTACCGGCTTATAGATCGGAGCGTCGGGGGCGCCGCTTGACCCGGGCGGTCGAGCTGAGTACCCTTAGGGGCCCCCTAGGGGTACTCAGCTCGCGCGCTCAGGAGATCGCGCGCGTGTCGCCGGGTGGCCTCGCCGATCGATTCGCCCCCAGCCATTCGGGCAATTTCTTCGACTCGATCGGCGCCTTCCACGGCGATGATGCGGGCCTGAGCCCCGTCCCCCGGGGACAGTTTTTCGACGCGGAAGTGGGTGCTCGCGTAGGCCGCGATCTGGGGCAGGTGGGTGATACACAGGACCTGATGGGAGACCGCGAGCTCCGCGAGCTTTCGCCCGACCCGGTCGGCGGCCCGGCCGCCGATCCCCGCGTCCACCTCGTCGAAGACCAGCACCATCCCCGCGTCCGATTCGCGCAGCGCATTCTTGATGGCCAGGAAGGCGCGGGACAGCTCGCCCCCCGAGGCCACCTTTCGAAGCGGTCGCGGTGGCGTCCCCGCGTCGGCCGAGAAGCAGAAGATAGGGCGCTCGGCACCGTGCGGACCGCAGGGAAGATCCCCGAGTCCCTCCACCGGCTCGAGGGCGACCTCGAACCGGGCTTCGGGCATGTCGAGCTCGCGAAGCGACGCCTCCACGATGCGTGCCAGCCGTCGACCCGCGCGGACCCGGCCTCGGGTGAGGGCCCGAGCGTCGCGGGTCAACCGTGCGCGGAGCGATTCGCGTTGGCGGAGAAGCAGCGCCTCCCGCTCCCCGGCGTCGTCGATGCCGGCAAGTTCCGCAGCACTTCGATCGCGAAAGCGCAGGATCTCAGCCACGCTCCCGCCATACTTTCGCTGGAGCCGCTCCACCCGGTCGAGCGTCTCGTCGATCCTCTCCAGGCGTCCGGGATCGGCCTCGATGGCCGCGACGTAGCGCTCGAGTTCGAGGGCGGCATCCCGAAGCTCCGCCTGGGCGGAGTCGAGGCGTCCGGCCAGCTCGGCGAGGCCGGGGTCCAGGCGAGCCAGGTGCTTGAGACGCCGGGTCGCGTCCACCAGAAGATCGGCGGCGTTGGCGTCTTCCGGCCGGGTGGGCTCACCGGCCAACGCTGCCAGAGCCGCCCCCCCTTCTTCGCGGAGCTGTTCGGCGTGGGCCAGACGGCCGCGGTCGCCCCGCAGAGCCTCGACCTCGCCGGGGTCGAGCTTGGCTTCGTCGATCTCCGCAATCTGAAACGAGAGGAAATCCCGCCGACGTTCACGCTCCTGGGACTCGCCCCGGTGCCGGTCGAGCTCTTGCTCCAGCCGTCTCAGAGAAGTGTACCCTCCGGATACCGCCTCGCGTCCCTCCAGCAGGCCGCCGCTGCGATCCAACATCTCACCGTGTACCTCGCGACGAAGCAGGCCCTGCGACTCGTGTTGGCTCGAGATCTCGATGCGACCGGAAAAGAGCTCCGACAGCATACTGGCCGGCACCAGCTGGCCCGAAACCCGGACCCGATTGCGGCCACCCCGGGACAGGATTCGGTGCACCACCAGCTGGTGGGCGTCGGCGTCGAGACCGCGTCGGGCCAACTCGGCCTCGAGCTCCGGCTGAGCGGCGGTGCGGAAGACCGCCTCCACCGACGCCTCCTCCGCGCCCTCCCGCACGATATCGGCGGTGGCGCGGGCGCCCGCGAGCAGGGAGAGTGCACCGAGCACAATCGACTTCCCGGCACCGGTCTCCCCGGTCAGAACGTTGAGTCCGGGGCCGAACTCGAGCTCCGCAACGTCGATGACGGCCAGATTCTGGATGCGAAGGGTCTCGATCAACGCTCCCCCCAGCGAAGCTTCTGGCGCAGGACCTCGAAGCGATTGCGATCGGGGGGAACCAACAGTCGGACCGGGTGCTCCGATCGCCGCACCGACACGCGATCGCCATCCGACAACTCGCGACCGACCTGACCATCGACAGTGAGATTGATGTCGCCACCCGGCCTCCCGCGGGCGTCGACGGCGATCTCGCAGGTTGGGGGCAGTACCAGGGGCCGCTGACTCAGACTGTGGGGGCAGATCGGCGTCAGCACGATGGCGTCGAGGGAGGGCAGCACCAGGGGTCCGCCGGCAGAGAGCGAGTACGCCGTCGACCCGGTGGGTGTGGCCACGATCAGCCCATCGGCGTGGTAGGTGGTCACGTCGGCGCCGTCGGCGCTCACCCCCAGGTCCACGATACGAGCCAGGGCCGTGTTGGCGATCACGGCATCGTTGAGCGCGAGGTAGCGCCCGAGTTCCTGGCCTGCGCGTTCGACAACGACCTCCAACCGCATTCGTTCTTCGGTTCGGAAGCGACCGGCGATCACCTCCTCTAGAGTTGGAAGCAGCTCGTCGCGGGCGATCTCGGCGAGGAATCCCATCGTGCCGAGGTTGACCCCCAGGATGGGAATCGGCCGGGTCCCGATCGCACGCGCCACCGCAAGCAGGGTCCCGTCGCCCCCGAGCACCACGACCACGTCCACCTTCTCCGCCAGCTCGCGCCGGCTCGTGGCGGCGGCATTCGTCCACTCGCCCGATTCCGGATCGGGAACGATCTCGATGCGGCGCGCCACCAGCCACGCCTCTAGCTGACGAATCAGATCCGAGAGCTGGGGCTGGTCCGGTTTGACACAGACTCCGACCGAGCGGATGCCCATTCTCCCTCCCCCCCTCTTCGGAGGCAGATGATCCCACGTTGCTAGAATCCGCGCATGCCCCCGGACGACGACCCGGAGCTGTTCCCGACGTCCGGCGCGAGCGGGCGCCGCGCCCTCCCGCGCCCGAACGCGCCCCTGGCGGACCGCATGCGTCCGCGCACCCTGGACGAGATTCTGGGCCAGGAACCGCTGCTCGGCACCGGCGCGGCGCTCCGATCGCTGGTGGCCGCCGGGGAGCTACCGTCCTTGATTCTCTGGGGCCCCCCCGGCTGCGGCAAGACGACCCTCGCGCGGGTTCTGGCCTCGGCGCCGGGTACGCACTTCGAGGGAATGTCGGCCGTCACCGCCGGGGTGAAGGAGATTCGCTCGGCCGTCGCGCTCGCGAGCCACGAGCAGCGCCTGGGAATCCGCACGGTGCTCTTCCTCGACGAGCTGCACCGGCTGAATCGAGCCCAGCAGGACACGCTCCTGCCCCACGTCGAGGTCGGCACGGTGACCCTGATCGGCGCGACCACGGAAAACCCCTCTTTCGAGGTGATCGCGCCCCTGCTCTCGCGGTGTCGGGTGTTCAGACTCGAGCGCCTCGGCCCCGATCCCCTCGCGTCTCTGATCCGGCGCGCGGCCGACGACGTCGAGCGCGGCCTCGGGAAGCTCGGCGTCGAACTGTCCGACGACGTGGTCGACGCCATGGCCCACGCGGCGGACGGCGACGCCCGACGGGCGCTGGGAATTCTCGAAGCCGCGGTCGCCATCGAGGCGGCCGTCGCAACCCGCGACACCACCCCCCTGCGGGTATCCCCAAAGTCCGTCGGGGAGGCTGCCGGTCAGCGGGTGCTGGTTCACGACCGAGATCGCGAGGAGCATTACAACGTGGTGTCGGCGCTGATCAAGAGCCTGCGCGCCAGCGATCCCGACGCGGCCCTTTACTACGCGGCCCGAATGCTCGACGCCGGCGAAGACGCCCTGTTCGTGGCGCGCCGCCTGGTGGTTTTTGCCAGCGAGGACGTCGGCAATGCCGAACCGCGTGGGCTGGGGGTCGCGATCTCGGCCTTTCTCGCCGTCGAGCGCATCGGCATGCCCGCGGGCCGGATCC
>JACZXC010000038.1 GCA_022571825.1 Myxococcales bacterium
CTCGCCCGGGTACGGATCGACGAGTTCGTTTCCACCGATCCGTTTCTGAGCGCACGGATCTCGGTGCTCACCGAGACCGGGGATCTCGATTCGGTGGAGACGACCGCCCTGGTCCGCAGTCTGTCGCAACAATTCGGGTCGCTGGTGATGGAGAGCGCGCGCCTGTCCGACGAACTTCAGGTGTTGGCCGCCAACCTGGACGATCCTTCGAAACTGGGAGATCTGGTCGGCTCGAACCTCGACCTCGAGGTCGAGCGGAAGCAGGAGATCCTCGAAGAGCTTCACGTGCCCACTCGCCTGAAACGGGTCCTCGACCAGATCGGCCGCGAACGCGACGCGATGAGGGTCGAGAGCGAGATTCGCGACAAGGTCCAGACCGACCTCGGCAAGACCCAGCGCGACTACATGCTGCGGCAACAGCTGGAGACGATCCGCCAGGAGCTCGGGGAAGCCGAGGACTCGGACTCCGAGATTCAGCGCCTGCGCGACAGCATCGAGGCGGCGGCCCTGCCCGAGGAGGCCCACGAGCAGGCCATCCGGGAGCTCGACCGCCTCGAGGGCATGCCAACCGCCGCCGCCGAGTACGGGGTGATCCGCACCTATCTGGAGTGGATGGCCAGTCTTCCGTGGTCGGTGAGCAGTGAGGACCGACTGGACGTCAACGAGGCCCGCCGCATCCTCGACGAGGATCACTACGGCCTGGAGAAGGTCAAGGACCGGATCGTCGAGTACATCGCCGTGCTCTCGCTCAAGCGAGACCTCAAGGGTCCCATTCTGTGCTTCGTCGGGCCCCCGGGAACGGGAAAAACGTCACTCGGTCGCTCCATCGCCCGGGCCCTCGGCCGGAAGTTCCAACGCATCTCGTTGGGGGGAGTGCGCGACGAGGCCGAGATCCGCGGTCATCGGCGCACCTACGTCGGAGCCCTTCCCGGGCGGATCGTGCAGGGTCTGCGGCGGGCGGGGACGCGAAACCCGGTGTTCGTTCTCGATGAGGTCGACAAGGTGGGCGCCGATTTCCGCGGTGACCCGTCGTCCGCTCTGCTCGAGGTACTCGACCCCGAGCAGAACTCGAGCTTCAGCGACCACTACCTCGAGGTGCCCTTCGACCTGTCGCAGGTTCTGTTCATCGCCACTGCGAACATCATGGACCCCGTGCCGGCCGCCCTGGGCGATCGACTCGAGGTGATCGAGCTCCCCGGCTATATCGAGGAAGAGAAGGTCGAGATCGCCAAGCGCTTCCTCGTCCCGCGCCAGCGTCAGCAGAACGGGGTCGACAAGATCGAGCTGGAGATTCCGGATGACACTCTGCGCGCCATCATTCGCGGCTATACGCGGGAGGCGGGGGTGCGCAATCTGGAACGCGAGATCGGCGGCGTGGCCCGCAAGATCGCCCGACGCGTGGCGGAAGACGGGTTGGAGGGGCCGGTGAAGATCACGCCGGAGAACCTGTTCGACCTGCTCGGACCCGTGCGCTTCGAGCCGGAGCTCGCGGAGACCGTGGAGCAGGCCGGCGTTGCTGTGGGTCTGGCCTGGACATCCGCCGGCGGCGATATCCTCTTCGTGGAATCCACTCACATGCCCGGCAAGGGAAAGCTGCAGCTCACGGGATCTCTGGGCGATGTGATGCGCGAGTCGGCCGAGGCCGCGCGCTCCTGGCTCCGGACACGCGCGCCCAGCCTCGCGATCGATCCGGAGCGATTCGCGAACTGGGATGTGCACCTTCACGTCCCGGCGGGTGCCGTACCCAAGGACGGCCCGTCGGCCGGCGTGGCCATGGTCACCTCGCTGGCTTCTCTGATGACCGGGCGGCCCGCACGGCCCGAGGTCGCGATGACCGGGGAAATCACACTCCGCGGGAAGGTGTTGCCGGTCGGGGGCATCAAGGAAAAAATCCTGGCCGCCAAGCGCGCGGGAATCTCCCGGGTGGTGCTGCCCGAACTCAATCGCCGAGACGCGGAAGAAATTCCGTCGGAGCTACTCGACGGACTGACGCTCGAGTACGTGGAAAGGATCGATGAAGCGCTACGACACACTTTGTCTCCGCCTCCGTGAAACCGCGGCGCTCGCCCTTGTGCTGGGGCTTTTGCTCACGTCTGGGTGTGTCACGAGTGGAACCTATCGGCTCGTGGTGGACGAGCGGGACGAACTACTCGAAAGCAAGGTAGATCTGGAGCAACGAGTCCGGCTGCTCACAGCCTCGAACCAGAGCCTCGGGGCGGAGCGGCTGAAGCTGCTGGATGAGATGGAGGATCTGCTCCAGGCCCGGAGCGCCCTCGAGGTCGACATCCGGAAGCTGCAGCGCACCGAAGCGATCCTGTCGGGCACGCTTCGGGAGCGCGAGGCGAAGCTCGCGTCCCGGGGCGAAGAGCTTCGCAAGCTCCAGGGAACCTACGAGGGACTGGTCGCGGATCTTCAACAGGAGCTCGCCGACGGTCAGATCGAGATCGAGCAGCTGCGCAGCGGCATTCGGCTCAACCTGGCCCAGGACGTGCTGTTCGCATCGGGCTCCGCTGAGCTGAGCCGAGCCGGGACGGCCGTGGTGAACAAAGTGGCTGGGCGCCTGAAGACCGCGCCCTATCGGATTCAGGTCCAGGGGCACACGGACCCGATTCCGATCCGGTCGACGCTCCGGGACCGCTTTCCCACGAATTGGGAGCTGGCAGCGGCTCGTGCCAGCCAGGTGGTCCGGCTCCTGGCCGAACAGGGGGTTCGACCCGATCGCCTCCGCGCGGTCTCCTTCGGGGAGTACCGCCCAGTGGCGTCCAACCAGACGGCGGACGGGCGCGCCAAGAACCGGCGGATCGAGATCCGTCTCGAGCCCCTGGCCGAGGCACACCGCTCTGTCGCTCCCGCGGACCCATCGAGCGCGCCGGCCGCCGGCGCCCCGTGATCCCGGCGGGGGAACGCCGGGCAAGGCTGGAAGCGCTCTTTCATCGGGCACTGGCGGCGGTGGACGCCGCCGCCGCCGTCCGCGGAGCCGTCTCCCGCCGAAACGGCGAACTCTGGATCGCGGGCACTTTGCTCCGACCCGGGATGCGGCTGCGGGTGCTGGCAGTGGGGAAGGCCGCTGCGGCCATGGCCCAGGCCCTGGAGAGCGAAGCGGGGGACTGGATCGAGTCCGGCCTCGCCATTACGAAAGAGGGTTACGGTGTCGCTCTCGAGCACGTGACCCTGCGCGAGGCTGCGCATCCCGTGCCCGATGCTCGTTCCGAGGCCGCCGCCCGTGAGGCGCTTGCTCTGGTCGAGGACACCGGACCCGAGGAGGTGCTGATCGTGCTGCTCTCGGGCGGGGCGTCCAGCTTGCTGAGCTGCCCGGCCCCCGGGCTGACCCTCGCGGATATTGCGCGCACCACGGCCGTCCTGCTCGATGCCGGGGTCGACATCGAAGCGCTCAACGCCGTACGCAAGCACCTGAGCGCCGTGTCCGGCGGTCGTCTCGCGCGAAGAGGTCGGGCCCACCGGATCGAGGTTCTCGCGATCTCCGATGTGGCCGGCGATCGCCTCGATGTGCTCGGATCCGGCCCCTTTGCGCCGGATCCCACCTCCTATGCCGATGCCCTCCATGCCTTCGACCGCGCCGACCCGCAGCTCCGGCTGCCGGCTCCCGTCCTGGCTCACCTGGCAGCCGGGGCGCGGGGAGAGACCGAGGAGACCCCCAAGCCCCGGGACCCCGTGTTCGCCCGGGTCCGGACCACCGTGCTCGCGAACAACGCCACGGCGCTGCGGGCCGTGGGGGCGGCGGCGGCCCAGGACGGTTGGTGTCCGGTCATCCTGGAAGAGGCGCTCGGCGGTGAGGCTCGGATCGTGGGTCGCCGGTTGGGGGCGTTGGCGGTTGCGGTAGCCAGCGCCCGGCCGATCTGCCTGATCGCCGGGGGCGAGAGCACGGTTCGCGTTCGCGGCTCCGGCAAGGGCGGGCGCAGTCAGGAGATCGCCCTGGCCGCGGCTCTCGAGCTGCGCGGGCACGACGGGTCCGGGATCCTGGCCGCCGGAACCGACGGTACCGATGGACCGACCGACGCCGCCGGTGCCTACGCCGATGGCGAAACCGTCGAGCGGGGGCGGGACCGCGGCGTCGACGCTGGCGCGGCACTCGCGGCGAACGACTCGTACACATTTTTCGCCGCCGAAGGAGGCCTGTTTCGCACTGGGCCCACGCTCACGAACGTGCGAGACGTAGCGCTGCTCGAGATCGACCCTCGCTAGGATCTGCACGGATGCCGCGACTGCCCGGTCCCTCGCCGATCTCCCTGGTTCGCCGCGGCCTTGTGCTATTCGGGTTGATCCTTCGCGGTGCCCGACTCTACGGGTACTGGTTCTGGGCGACCCATGGATCGCGATTCCACCGCCGAGGCGAGGCGGAGTGGATCGAGCGCCAGCGGGCTTTTGCCCGGGCGTTCGTCGACGCGGCCAACCGTCTGCGCGGAGGCCTCATCAAGATCGGCCAAGTGGCCAGCCTGCGCGTGGACGTCATGCCGGACGCCGTGACCGACGAGCTCGCGCGCCTGCAGGACCGCGTCGAGCCGCACCCATTCCACGAGATTGCAGCGCGGGTGGAGGCCGAGCTGGGGTCCCCGATCGAGGAACGCTTCGACCGCTTCGAACCCGTGCCGCTGGCCGCTGCAAGCCTGGGCCAGGTCCACCGGGCGCGAGCCACCGATGGCCGCGACCTCGCCGTCAAGGTGCTGTATCCCGGAATCGAGCGAGCAGTGGCGGTAGACCTGGCGATGACCAAGCTGGCGCTCTGGCTGTTCAACTTCGTCGTCATCGCCGAACTGATGCCGGTCTATCGCGAGCTGCGCGACACGCTTCTCGGCGAGATGGACTATATCCAGGAGGGGAGGGCCGCGGAGGAGATCGGGGGCAGCCTGGCGCGCGAGCCCGATCTCGCGGCGCACATCCGGGTGCCCGAAATTCACTGGGACCTGACGAGTCGGCGGGTGCTCAGCATGGAATTCCTCGAGGGTTCCAAGATCAACGACAGAGCGGCGGTGGCGGCGGCCGGAGTGGAGCTGGACGATCTGGTGGTGTGGGTGACGCGCGCCTTTCTCCACATGATCTTTCGCGACGGCTTCTTTCACTGCGATCCGCATCCCGGAAACCTGATGGTCGGTTCCGACGGCCGGATCGGACTGGTCGACTTCGGGATGCATCGTCGGATCGCGCCGGTCGTGCTGGCCTCGGTCCGCAAGAACGTTCTGGCCTCGGTCTTGCGCGACTCGGATCTCTACGCCGAGTCCTTGGTCGATGGAGGCATGATCCAGGCCCGTGACGTGCCCGCCGCCAAGGCGATCGCGGAGCTGAGCTTCGATCCCGCCTACTACAACCTGACCCCCCGGGAGCTGACCCAGATCGACTTCGGCGAGTATTTCCGGCGCATGCGGAGTCACCTCAAGGGGATCCGAAGCTTCTGTGTTCCCGATGGGCTGGTGATGTGCTCGCGCGCCATCTCGCTTCTGTACGGGCTGATGGCGGAGCTTGCGCCGGGCATCCGACCGCTGGATGTGTTGGGACCCTACGTGGTCGAGTTCCTGGCGGGAGACGCTGCGGCGAAAGGGAATGGCGACGTATCGCGGGCGTCGAAGACCGTGTAGGCTGTGGGATCGGGAGATCTGGAGCCGTTTCCGTGTCCGTCGCCCCTGATGACTTCAAGAAAGCGCTCTCGTGTTGGGCGACGGGAGTCACGATCGTCACGGCGCGGGCGGGCGATCGCGTTCACGGCATGACGGTATCCGCGTTCTCCGAGGTCTCCCTGGACCCTCCCCTCGTGCTCGTCTGTGTGGATAAAACCTCGAATACACACCCGCTGGTCGCCGAGGGCGGGGTGTTCGCCGTGAACGTTCTGTCCCGGGACCAGACCGCGCTCGCGAAGCGCTTCGCCTCGAAGCAGGATGAGCATCGACGCTTCATCGGCCTCGAGTACGAGTCCGGAAAGACCGGTGCGCCGCTTCTCGTCGGCACCGCCGCGGCGCTGGACTGCTCGCTGGTGGATGCCCACGAAGCCGGCGACCACGTGATCTACGTGGGGCGCGTGGAGTGGATGCGGAGCTCGGAACGGGAGCCCCTCATCTACCATCGAACTGCCTACCGGGTTCTCGCGGACGTGAATTCCTAGAATCGGTCCTAGGCGGCCGCGCGTTCTATCTCGGACGTGTAGCTGCCATTTCGGGCCGCCCCATTGCAGCGGGCCCGGTGGAGATAGGCCTTCTGCGCGGCAGCGACATTCTCCGCCTTGCCGGCCCAGGCCTTCAGCGGTGCCGCCTGGAGCGCTCGCCCGTAGGAGAAGCTGAGCTCCCAGGGGCCGCCGCCGAGTCGATTCATCTCGTTGAGGTGCGCCGTCGCGAGTTCGTCAGGCTGACCCCCCGAGAGGAAGACGATGCCCGGGAGCTCGGCGGGGACGGCGTTTCGGAGGCAGCGCAGCGTCTGCTCGGCGACGGTTTGCACATCGGCTTGCTGTCGGCACTCACTTCCCGCCAGCACCATGTTGGGCTTGAGAATCGTGGCGGTCAGTGGCACTTGTTGGGCGTAGAGCGCATCGAACAGCCGCCGGAGGGTGCGTTCGGTCACCTCGAAACAGCGATCGATCGTGTGGCGACCGTCCATGAGAACCTCGGGCTCGACGATCGGGACCAGGCCTCCTTCGATGCAGAGGGCCGCGTAGCGCGCGAGGGCGTGTACGTTCACATCGAGGCAGGTGTCGCTGGGGATCCCATCCCCGATGGTGATCACGGCGCGCCACTTGGCGAAGCGCGCCCCCAACCCGTGGTACTCGGCGATCCGGTCACGCAGGCCGTCGAGTCCCTCGGTGACCTTTTCCCCCTCGGCTCCGGCCAGGGCCTTCGCGCCCGTGTCGACTTTGATTCCGGGAAGGATGCCCTTGCCCGCGAGCAGCGCGGGAAACGGCGTACCGTCCGCGGTGCTCTGGCGGATGGTTTCGTCGAAGAGGATGACACCGCTGATGAATTCCTCGGCTCCCTTCGCGGTGAAGAGCATCTCGCGGTAGGCGCGGCGGTTGTCCTCGGTCGACTCGGCCTGGATCGAATCGAATCGTTTCTTGATGGTCGGGGTACTTTCGTCTGCGGCGAGAATTCCCTTGCCGGGCGCGACGATGGCGCGAGCGTTGGCTTCGAGTTCCGACACGATGGTTCTCCGAAGGATGAGCGGTGGGGAGACACCCCTCGATTCTACTCGTCATCGAAGCCGGTGCAATTGGGGGCGCGCGGGAGGGAAGGGTGCTTCGCCGCGTCCCCAGCCCCACGAGACGCGTTCCGCCGTGATAGCCTGGTCGTATGCAGCCGGTGCGCTTCGTCGTCTACTCCGACTACCTGTGTCCCTGGTGCTACAACGCCGCGGTGCGTTTGGAGATCCTGGAACGGGAGTCCGACGGCGCCGTCGAGCTGAGCTGGCGCAGCTACCTGCTCCGGCCGAGGCCTTCTCCCGGACGCGATCTCGAGAAATTCCGCGCGTACACGCGCTCGTGGCTGCGACCGGCCGCGGAGCCGGACAGCGGAGAGTTCCGGGTCTGGCAAGGCGATGCAGGTCCGCCCAGCCACAGCGTTCCGCCGCACCGGGTGGCGAAGGCGGCGGCGAGTCTGGGGGACGAGGCCTTCCGGCGGATTCACCCGCGGCTGCTTCACGCCTATTTCGCCGAGAACCGCGACATCTCCGACCGCGCCACCCTCCGTTCCGTCTGGTCGGAGGCGGGGCTTCCGGACTCGGAATTCGCGCGGAGCGAGGATCCGTTGCTGCTCGAGCAGGTGGTCCGAGAGCACCGGGAATCTCTCGACTCGGGCGTCACGGGGGTTCCGGCGGTTCGCCTGGAAGGGAACGACGCGGTGATCGTGGGGGCCCAGCCGTTGGAGCTCTACCGGCGCTGGGTCGATCGCTTGAGGGCCGACGGGCTCGAGGTGAGTCGGGCGTGAGCTCGTCCGATCTCTTTCGCCTGGATGGCCGCGTGGCGGTGGTGACCGGCGCGTCTTCCGGACTGGGCGTGGTCTTTGCCGAGGGCCTCGCCGAGGCGGGCGCGAAGGTCGCCATCGCGGCGCGACGCAGCCAGCGGCTCGAGGCCCTCGCCAAGCGCTTGGAGGCGGGTGGTGCCGAGGTGCTGGTTCAGACCTGCGACGTATCCGAGGCGGAGGATGTCGACCGGATGGTGGCCGCGGTTCTCGAGCGCTTCGGCGCGGTCGACGTGCTGGTCAACAATGCCGGCATCACGGCAGTGGTGCCCGCGGAGGAGGAGCCGCTGGCGAGCTTCGACCGGGTCATCGGGGTGAACCTGAAGGGTGCGTTCTTGTGCGCCCAGGGCTTTGGCCGCGTCATGCTCGAGTCGGGTCGCGGATCCATCGTCAACGTGGCCTCGGTCCTGGGTCTCGTGGGGGCCGGGCAGATTCCTCAGGCTTCCTACGCGGCGTCCAAGGGCGGACTCGTCAATCTGACCCGGGAGCTGGCCGCCCAATGGGCGCGCCGGGGGGTGCGTGTAAATGCGCTGGCGCCGGCCTGGTTCGAGAGTGAGATGACCGCAGACATGTTTTCCGACGAACGTTCCCGCGCATGGATCCGCAGTCGCACCCCGATCGGCCGGGAGGGAGCGCTGCGGGAGCTGATCGGGCCCCTGCTGTTTCTCGCCTCGGACGCCTCGAGCTACGTCACGGGCCACGTGCTCACCGTCGACGGCGGCTGGACCTGCGTCTAGCACCTGGTGGGTCTCGATCGTCCAGGTGCATTCGCTTCGCGTCGATTTCAATGGGTTTCGGACTGGGTGGTGCGGCAGAGAGGATTCGAACCTCCACAGGGTTGCCCCCGCCAGCCCCTCAAGCTGGTGCGTCTACCAATTCCGCCACTGCCGCGTCCGTAGAGACCGGACCCAGAATACCGAACGCCGGGTTTCCGACCATCTCGGGGAGGGGCAGACGATCTCAGGGAGTCTCGGGAGCGGGCGGGTCGCCGGTCACGTCTTCGGCGGGAACCGTTCCGAACTCCTCGAAGAGCGACTCCGGGGGCGTCGACTCCTCCTCGATGCCCTCCTCGAACAACGTCTCTCCGCCCCGGGTATTCGCGATGTAGGAGAGGCTCAGGCTCGTGAGCATGAAAATGATGGCCGAGCCGGTGGTCAGCTTCGTGAGGAAGTTGCCCGCGCCGCGACTGCCGAAGACCGTCGAACTCGCGCCGCTTCCGAACACGGCGCCGATCTCCGCGCCTTTGCCCCGCTGAAGAAGCACCACGGCCACGAGAAAGATACAGACGCTGACGTGGAGCAAGGTGAGGACGAGGGTCATTGACTTTCCCCCTGGGCTTCGAAGCTCACCAGGCGCGCGAATGACTCGGGGTCGAGGCTCGCCCCACCCACCAGGGCTCCGTCGATCTCGGGCTGCTTCATCAGAGCGTACACGTTCTCGGGCTTTACCGAGCCCCCATACTGGAGCCGGATCTGCGCTCCGGCCCCGCCGAATCGCTCGACGAGCCGCTCCCGGATGAAGGCGTGGACCTCCTGGGCGCTCTCCGGGGTGGCGGTGCGGCCGGTTCCGATCGCCCACACCGGCTCATAGGCGATCACGATCTCGGCCGCCCTTTCTTTGGGAACCCTCGCGAGGCTCGCCTCGAGCTGGCGCCTCACGACCTCGAAGGTTCGCTCTGCCTCCCGCTCACCGAGCGACTCCCCGACGCAGACGATGGGCAGCAGACCGCCTCCGAGCAGGGCCGCTGCCTTGCGGGCGATGAACTCGTCGGCCTCGCCAAAAAGCGAACGCCGCTCACTGTGGCCCACGATTGCATAGCGACAACCGAGGTCGGCCAACATGCCCACGGCGATCTCCGCCGTGAAGGCTCCCCCCGCTTCCGGGTGCACGTTCTGAGCCGCGAGCTGGACCGCCGATCCCTTCAGGCGCTGGCCGACCCGGTCGAGGACCGTGAAGGGCACCGCCAGCACGATCTCGACGTCTCGGACCGTCGCGATCCGGGGCAGGAATGCGTCGACGAAGCCCTCTGCTTCGGCCACCGTCTTGTGCATCTTCCAGTTCGCGGTGAGGATGGGTCGACGCATTTCAGCGCTGCAAGGCCGCCACGCCGGGGAGGGTCCGGCCCTGGATGTATTCGAGGGAGGCTCCTCCCCCCGTCGAAAGGTGATCGATCCGGTGCCCGAGACCCAGGTGATTGACGGCGGCGAGGGAGTCGCCGCCCCCGACGATGGTGTTGGCTCGGGACCCCGCCACCGCGTGGGCCACCGTCTCGGTTCCGGCTGCGTAGTCCGCGACTTCGAAGATTCCCATGGGTCCGTTCCAGAATAGGGTCCGGGCCCGGCCGGCCTCGTCTGCGTAGTCGCGCGCGGTTTCGGGGCCGAGGTCCACCGCGATCCAACCGTCGGGAATCTCCTGGACAACCTTCACCGGTGCACCGGTCTGAATTCGCTCCACCACGCGATGATCGCGGGGTAGCAGCAGGCGACGGCCGGCGTCCAGGGCCGCCCGGGATACCCGACGGGCATCCTCGATCCGGTCCGGTTCCAGCCGGGAGGCGCCGACGGCGCGGCCCTCGCCGGCGAGGAATGTGTACGCCATGGCCCCGCCGATCGCGAGGGTATCGGCATGGCGAGCCAGCGCCTGCAAGCTGGCGAGCTTGTCCGAGACCTTGGCACCGCCGAGAATCACGAGCAAGGGGCGCTCCGGCTTCCGGATCCCGTCCAGGTGATCGAGCTCCGACCGCAGCAGCTCGCCCGCCGCCACCCGGCCGACGAGCTCGGCGACGCCGGCCGTCGAAGCATGGGCCCGGTGGGCGGATCCGAAGGCGTCGTTGACATAGGCATCGGCCAGGTCGGCCAGGGCCCGGGCGAAGTCGGCATCGTTGCGTTCTTCGCCGGGGTGGAATCGAAGATTCTCCAGGACAATCAGCTGACCTTCGGGCAGCTCGCGCACCGCGGCCGCGGCCCGTTCGCCCACGCACTCCTCGCAGAACGACACCCCGGTGTCGAGCAGGATCGCCAGGCGCTCGGCGACGGGCCGAAGGGAGAGTTCGGGTCGCCGCTGTCCCTTCGGGCGGCCCAGGTGAGAGGTCACGATCACCCGGGCGCCGGCCTCGAGCAGCTGGCTCAGGGTCGGCAGCGACGCGCGGATGCGGGTGTCGTCGGTGATCGCGCCGTCGCGAAGCGGCACGTTCAGATCCGCGCGAACCAGGACCCTGCGGCCGCGGATCCCACCGGCGAGAAGCTCGCCGAGGGGGGGGATCGGCATCGTGGCTCAGCGGCCCATCAGCAGCGCCAGATCGACCAGGCGGCTGGAGTAGCCCCACTCGTTGTCGTACCAGGAGAGGACCTTGGCGAAACGCCCCATGCTTTTGGTGCTCAGGGCGTCCAGGATCGATGAATGCGAGTTTCCGATAAAATCAACGGATACAAGCGGTTCAGTGCAATACTCGAGAATTCCCTTTAATGGCCCCTCGCTGGCCTGTCGCATCGCGTTGTTGATGGCCTCGGCGGTGGCCGACTTCTTCAGATTCACCGCCAGGTCGACGACGGACACGTTCGACGTGGGTACCCGCAGGGCAAAGCCGTCGAGTTTTCCCTGAAGCTCCGGCATCACCAGGCCGATGGCCTGCGCGGCTCCGGTGCTGGTTGGAATCATGGAGATGGCCGCCGCCCGGCCCCGGCGCAGGTCGGTGTGGGGAAAGTCGAGGGTGACCTGATCGTTGGTGTAGGCATGCACCGTGGTCATCCAGCCGTTCTCGATCCCGAACTCGTCGTTGAGCACCTTGGCAATCGGGCCGAGGCAGTTCGTGGTGCAGGAAGCGTTGGAGACG
Source organism: Myxococcales bacterium (assembly GCA_022571825.1). Taxonomy (GTDB): domain Bacteria; phylum Myxococcota_A; class UBA9160; order UBA9160; family SMWR01; genus JACZXC01. The sequence continues at coordinate 11,785 of JACZXC010000038.1, forward strand.
ATCCGGTGCTTGGCCGGATCGTAGGCGTCGCTGTTCACGCCCAGGACGAGGGTGATATCCGGATCCTTGGCGGGGGCGCTGATGATCACCCGCTCGGCGCCGGCGTCCAGATGGGAGGATGCGCCGGCGCGATCGACGAAGCGACCGGTGGACTCGAGGACGACCTGCGCGCCGAGCTTTTTCCACGGAAGCTGGGCCGGATTGCGTTCGGCGGTTACCGGGCTCTTTTTCCCGTCGATGA
>JACZXC010000404.1 GCA_022571825.1 Myxococcales bacterium
CCCGAACTTGCGCCCGATGGCGGAGTAGCCGCCCTCCGGGTCTCCGATCTCGGCCAGCAGCACCCGCCGCCCCGCCCGCCCCGCCGCGTGGGCCAGGGCCACCGCGACGGTGGTGCGGCCCACCCCGCCCTTGCCGGTGACGAGATGGATCCTGCGGTCGAGAAAGCTCATGGGTGGGCCTCGCTCCCACCCGGAACAGTGCGGAAGGAGAGCAGCGAGTGTATCGGTCCGCGGGCAGCCTCCCTAAATGCGGTGGGTCGCGGCATCCGGCCCTCTCCCACCGTGCGAAAGCTCTGCTCTCGCCCATCCATGCGAAGAACGCCCCACACGAGTCGTCCTCCGGCCCGCTTTTTCCAAACGCCGTATCTAGAACCCCCGCCATCTATGAACTTCCGATCGAGTTGCTGACTCCGGCTCCAGAAGTCCTTTGTTTTTTTTCGCGCGGCCTGCTGGACACGCGCTGGACATGCCGCGACGGGCGGAGGCTGCGTTAGCTTCTAAGTGCCTGATTTTCCTGTGCGGAGAGGTGGCCGAGCGGTCGAAGGCAGCGGTCTTGAAAACCGCCAGACGCGCGAGCGTCTCGAGGGTTCGAATCCCTCCCTCTCCGCCAGCCCCCCGATTGCCTTCCAGTCCCCGCCGCAATCGACCGAAAAGCCGCGATGGGCCGGCGGGATCTGCGGCCTTCGGGATGGAAGCCGATGTCGCCTGGCCCCACAGCGCTGCTCATCGACGACGGCGAGCTCGACGATGTCGATCTCCTTCTCGGCGAGCTGACCGACCGGGTTCGCCTCCGCGGCGATGAGAGCCCGGACCCCTGGCCGTGGCCGAGCAGGTTGCTGGTCGCGACGCCGGAACGAGTGCTTTCCCTCGACCCGCCCGCCCCGGGCTGCGCACACACCACGATCGTGGTCGCTGAAGGTGACTCGAAGCTTTTGCATGGCAGAGAGCAGCCCATCGGCTTCGACTACGTGGTTCGCCGACCGGTCCATCCAGAGGCCCTCCGGCTCTTGTTTCTGCGTGCGCTGTTCAGCGGCTCGGAGCAGCGCGGCGAGCCGCGCCTTCCCCTGGGCTACCGGATCACCTGGATCTCGGGCTGCCGGCTCGCACGCGCGACCCTGCTCGACATTTCACTCCGGGGCTGCCGATTGCAGGCCGTCCGCCAGCCCTCGCCGGGATCCGGCATCACCCTTCACCTTCCCCGCGACCTGGTCGGTGGCCTCGGTCTGGTCCTGCGCGGTGAGGTCGTTCGCGGCGGCCCCCAGGACTACAGCCCGAGCCCCGGAACCCCCGTTTTCGGTGTGTCGTTCCAACCGCTGAAGGAGCGACCCCGCCACAGTCTGAGCCAGCTTCTGAGCGAACTGGCGCTCGGACCGGCCGTGTTTCGCGAGGACTCCGCCTCGGAGGCATCGATCGACGATGGGGCCAACGACGCGGTCACGACGGTCGCCGATCCGGCCGACCCCGTTTCCCAGGGGCCACCGGTCGCGGCTCCGCTCCACCGCCTGCATCGGCGCGGGGCGTTTCGTCGAGAGGTCACGGCCCTGGACGAGCGCGCGGAACGGGTCCTCCACGTCCTGGTCGGGCGCGATCTCTCGGCTGGCGGCCTGCTGGTGGAGCGACACCCCGCGCTGGCCGTGGGAAGTGAGCTCCGACTCGCGATCTACGGTGACTCCGCCAGCGATCCCCTGGTGGTCAAGGCCCAGGTGGTGCGGGACTACGGGGACCGCGGATTCGGGGTGCGCTTCGAGGGCGTTGACCCCGCGCGGGCGCAAGAGCTGGAAACGATCGTCAGGTCTGTCCCCGCGATCGAGGCGATTCTGGCGGGAGACGGAGACCCGGAGTCCGCCGGTGTGCTGGTGGCCGAGATCCTGTCCAGCCTGCCCGAAGTCTCGGCCACCTCGCGGATCCACGCGGTGAAGGAGCCCGTCGATGCTCCGCGACCCGACGAGGGCACGCTGGAGTCGGATGTATGGGTCCTCGCGGCGGCGGGGTGCACCGTACAACACATCTTCGACGTCATCCGTGAATCTCCCACCGAGATCGTCCGCGCTCTGGAATCCTTGCTGGAGAACGATCAGATTCGCATCGAGGACTGAAGCGGCGGTTCCCGACCCGGCTTTCGCGGCCGACGGACACGGCGCTTCGCGGGGAGATGGGGTGCCCGCCGAAAGACCGGGTATCTTCCGGCCGCCCGGAGAGGTGGCCGAGTGGCTGAAGGCGCTCCCCTGCTAAGGGAGTATGGGGTAACACTCATCGAGGGTTCGAATCCCTCCCTCTCCGCCACAGACCGCCGAGGAGAGATGGCCGAGCGGTTGAAGGCACGCGCCTGGAAAGCGCGTGTACCCGAAAGGGTACCGTGGGTTCGAATCCCACTCTCTCCGCCAACTAGTCCGCGGTTGCAGAGACTTTGCACCCGCTACCCGCGACCATCCCAGAAACTCCCGCGCTTTCGCGGGGTCTTGGAAGAGGGGCACAGCCGAATCCGAACCGGAGACGGCGAGTTCCGGGCCGATAGCGGGCAGCTGGTCGCGTTTATCTCTGTTGCCAATTTTGGCGGTTCGGATTCGCTTCCGATTCGCCCCCACAGGGAATACTGGAAGTTCGAATTCCATTCGCTCCGCCACCCAGTCTGCTGTTGCGGAGACTTTCCGAACGCTTCCATAGATGGACCCAGAAAAACACGCGATTCCGCGGTGTTTTGGGCGATCGGCTGTGGCGCAAGCGAACCGGAGACGGCGAGTTCCGGGCTCAAATGACCCCGCGGCGCCCGTCTATCTCTGTTGCCGAGTTGAGCGGTTCGCTTTCGCTCTCGATTCGCCTGTTGGTCGTCAATATAGATTCGCAGCCCCTCGCCGACACTGAAGTGCGGTGAGCGCCGATCACTACGCCGCGTCCTGCCTCAGCGGCGGTCGAACTGGTCGATTTCGCGCGCCCGGCTAGAACAGGCTCGTCAAGACCCGCAAGCCGATGAGCAGCACCAAGGGGGAGAAATCAATGCCTCCCATCGGTGGCAGGACTTTGCGAATGGGTGCGAGCACGGGCTCGGTGAGTCGATGTAGCAATCGCACCGCCGGATGATCGCGTGGCACATTGGTCCACGAGACTACGACGGCCGCAACAACAATCAGCGAATACACGTCGATCAGTTGAATCAATAGCATTCTGCACCACGGTACTTGTCAACGATCT
>JACZXC010000039.1 GCA_022571825.1 Myxococcales bacterium
CGGGGGGGGGGGGTCTGCGCGGCAGCTTCGAGCGGGACGGGAGCCGACATGGGACGTTTCGAATGATGCGCGCCGGTGGGATTCGGGTCGTCGAGGGAAGTGGCAAGACCCAAGGTCAGCGCCTCATGGAGATGTTTGGGTCTATGTACGGGTTCTCCGGGTCGGGCGCCCAGGGCATGGAAGCCCTCCAGGGTGCCATCGACGAGCTCCGCGCCGCCGGTGAGATCTCGAGGACCACCCGCATGGAGCTGCGAGGCGACATTGTTGAGTGGTTGGAGGAGGGGATGCGAGCGCGTGGACAGAGTGCAAAACCGTCCGAGCGGCAGCTCGAGAGTCTGGCCCTGCGCGTGGAGAAAGAGCTTCTCGATGAAGGCCGATCCGTCCAGGAAGTGGCGAAGATGATCGAGATGGGTGAGCTCCGCCCGTGACGTGCCTTCCCGCGGGGGCGATTCGCCGCGCGATTCCTCGAGATCTCGACCAGGTCGCCGCCCTCTGGTCGGCGATCACCGAACACCATGGCCCTTTCGATGGGCTGTTCGAGCTTCGAAGCCACGCGGACGCCGAGATCCGCGCGCTGCTGGTCGGCCAGCTGCAGAGTCCCGACGTCGAAACCTTCGTCTGGGACGGCGCTTTGGGACTCGCCGGGTTCTGCTCCGTTCGCATCGATCGCGCTCCGCCGATTCTGGCTGAGGTCGTCCGAGCCGAGATCACCGACCTGGGCGTTCGCGAGGACGAGCGCCGCCGGGGAATTGGCCGAGCGCTGGTGGCCGCGGCGGGCGACTGGCTCCGGTCGCGGGGGGTGAAGCGGGTCGAGGTTCGGGTGGCATCGCGAAATCCCGAGGGTCAGGCCTTCTGGCGTGCGCTGGGCTTTGGCGACCTCATGGACGTGCTCCACCGTCGCCTGTAGATTCCGCGCCGCGGATCGAGCCCAGGCGTTAAGGAGTCAGGGAGCCCGCCCCAGGACTTCTCCATGACCTCTCCGGAACCCAGCGAACTGGCACGGGAACTCAATCGGCGACTCGAGGTCGCGGCGCCCGAGGTCTTGGCGATGCTGTCGCCCCTGGGCCGGCGGCTCTACTTCCCAAAGGGAATCCTCTCCCAGTCCGCCGAGGCCAGCGAGAAAGCCCACCGTTTCAACGCGACGATCGGAATCGCCACCGTTGCGGGCGAGCCCATGCACCTGCCCTCGGTGACGCGATACCTGACAGATCTGGACCCCGCCGACGCCGTCGACTACGCGCCCGCCGGTGGGCGCAGGAAGCTGCGCGAACTCTGGCGGGAGAAGCAGCTGAGGGAGAACCCCTCCCAGCGCGGAAAGCGCTGCGGTCTGCCGATCGCGACGAGCGCAATTACCCACGGACTTTCGCTCGCGGGCGATCTGTTCGTGGATTCCGGCGATGTCATCGTGATTCCCGACAAGCTCTGGGGAAACTACCGCCTGACCTACGAGGTTCGCCTGGGCGCGGCTCTGAGGACCTTCCCTCTCTACGCGGGTTCGGGTTTCAACCACGAGGGCTTCGTTCGGGCGCTGGCGGAGTCGGCGGTCGGGCGCGAAAAGCTGATCGTGCTGCTCAACTTTCCCAACAACCCGACCGGCTACGTACCGTCAACCGCCGAGGGCGAGGCGATCTCGAACGCCCTTGTGCGTCAGGCGGAGGGCGGGACCCGGATCGTCGCGGTCCTCGACGACGCCTACTTCGGCTTCTTCTACCACCTGGGCGGCCCCACGATGACGGAGTCGCTCTTCGGCATCCTGTCGAACCGCCACCCGAACCTCCTCGCCGTGAAGCTCGACGGCGCAACCAAGGAGTTCTGTGCCTGGGGCTTGCGATGCGGTTTTCTCACCTTCGGCCCCGGACGCCGGGAGACCGCCGACGAGGTGGCATCGGTCCTCGACACCAAGGTGAGGGGCGCCATCCGAAGCGGGATCTCCAATGTGTCGCAGCTCTCCCAGTTGCTGGTGGAGCGGGCACTGGCCTCCTCCTCCATCGACGAAGAACGCAAGGCCCAGCTGGAAACGCTGCGAGCCCGGGCGGAGAAGGTCCACGACGTGGCCCACGCGCCTCGCTTCCGCGAGAGCTGGCGGGTCTACCCGTTCAACAGTGGCTACTTCATGAGTCTGCAGGTCGAAGGGTTGGAAGCGGAGGCCGTTCGGCTTTACCTACTGGGCGAGTACGGGATCGGGCTGATTGCAACCGGAGCATCCGACCTGCGCATCGCCTTCTCGTGTCTCGAGCTGGAGGAGATCGAGCCTCTCTTCGAGGCCCTCCACCGGGCCATCCAGGAGCTCCTCAGTCAAGGCGGTCGAGCTCCAGGATGATCGCGATCAGCGTGTGCACTCCGCGCTCGAGATTGTCAATGGAAATGCGTTCGTCGGGACCGTGGATTCCGCGAAGTTCCCCGGCTCGATGCCAGCGCGGCACGAATCCGTAGGCGTGGATGCCGAGGTCGCGGAAGAAGTGGGCGTCGGTGAAGCCCTCGAGCATGCGCGGGACGACCACGGCGCGCGGGTCGCTGGCCGCGGCCACGCGTTCGATGGCCCGGTACAGGGCGGTATCGATCGTCGACCCACGAGAGTGAAAGCTGAGCAGGGGCTCGACCCGGACACCGGTGTCCCCCACCGCCTGACGCACCCGATCGATGAAGACATCGCAACGCTCGAAGGGAAGCAGGCGCGCATCGAGGTGGGCCGAGGCCTCGACGGGTAGCACGTTCGTGCTCAGGGCTCCCTCGAGCACCGTAATCGTCAGCGTGTTTCGAACCAGCGCCGCCTGGGAGCGCTCGGCGAGGAATCGACTGCGAAAGGCTGGATCGGTGGTCAGGAACGTCGCGAGATCGGCGTATCCGGGCGCGTCCTCGGCCGAGGCCAGGGGCGCGAGTGCCGCGAACATCCGCTGTACCTCTGGGACGACGCGGATCGGATGTTCGAGCCGTCGCACGCGGTCGAGCGCCGCGATCAGCCGCGGAACCGCGGCGTCACGCGGGGGCGCCGAGCTGTGGCCGGGCGTGCCCCGTGCAGCGACACGCATCCAGCAGGGGCTCTTCTCGATCACCGAGATCCCCCAAACCGGAGGCGCCTGATCGGACAGGAGGCGAACGCCGCCGCCCTCGGTCAACAGGTACTCCGCGTCGAGCAGGAGCCCGGGGCGCTCGCGGACCAAGTATCCAGCGCCGTCGAGCCCGCCCTTTTCTTCGTCCGGCGTCGCCAGGAATACCAGGTCGCGCTTCAACGGGAGTTCCCGTTTCGCGAGCTCGGTCATCGCCAAGAGCTGAATCACCGTGACCCCCTTTGCGTCGAGGGAGCCGCGCCCGATGATAAAGCCGCCTCTCCGAATCCCGGCAAAGGGGTCCGTCGTCCAGGCGGCCCGGTTCGCGGGAACCACGTCGAGGTGGGACAGCAGCACCAGGGGGCGTCGTTCGCCGGAGCCGGGCAAGCGTCCCCAGGCTGCGGCGCGTCCTAGCTTCGAATCGCCATCCGGGGTGGCGATGAGAGCCGCCTCCAGGCCCGCTTCGCGCAGCTTTCCCACCAGGAAGTCAGCCACGGGCGCCTCGTCGCCGGGGGGGTTGACCGACACCAGTCGAATCGCTTCGAGCAGGATCTGGGCGGCTCGCTCGCGAAGTGGAAGCGGCGGCAGCTCTTCGGGGATCAGCTCGTCGCCGGCTGCGGCCCCGGACAGCAGGCAGCCAGCGGACAGAGCGGCAGCGAGCTGGCGACACGCCAGTCGAGCGCTCTCAGAGAAAAAACGTTGTATAATCAATGAGTTCGACCGAGCCTAGGCCTCGAGGTGAAGCCCCCGGGGGAATATCTCTGGATCCCTCCCGACTGGATTGCATCGTGCGAATCCGGCGGCGGGACGCTAATTATACTCCTCCCAACGGCCCCACGGAGCGATGTTGCCGAGACGAGCCCGAAGATCCAGCTACCGAGTTCCGGTTCACCGACACTTCATGGGGTCGGTGGGACTGGGACTGACGGTGGCATTGGTCACGGTGATCGCGATGTCGACGTTCGCCCCTCCCGGGGTCGATGCGGGCTCGGGCCCGGCGGCGGCTGACGTGGCCGCCCTCGCCCCGGCCGAAGCGGTGCCGTTGGCGACGGCTGCGCCGCCTCCGATCGAGCCGGTGGTCCGCATCACGAAGGGCCGAATCGAGCCCGGCGGGAGTCTGGCGAGCGCGCTGACGGACCAGGGCACTTCGTCGGCGGTCGTGAGTCTCATAGCCCACGAGATGTCCGGGCACTTCGACTTCCGGCGGGCTCAACCCGGGCATTCCTATCGCCTGACCCAGGATGAGAGCGGGCAGGTTCTCGAGTTTCGATACCGGACCTCTGAGACCGAGGGTTTCCGGCTGACCTGGGAAGGCGAGGAGTACACCGTTCGCTCCGAGGAAGCGTCGTTACGAACGCAAGCGGCGCGAATCACCGGAATCGTCACCACCAACCTTTACGACGCGCTCCAGGAACTCGGCGAAAGCACCCAGCTCGCCGGGGACTTTGCCGACATATTCGCCTGGGACATCGACTTCTCGCGCAACGTCCATCCGGGAGACGCGTTCCGCATCGTCTACGAGCGCAAGTACCGAACCGATGACGAGGGAAGCTCGGTCTACGTGCGGCCGGGACGGATCCTCGCAGCGCACTACTCGGGGATCTCGGGCAAGCACATCGCTCTCTACTTCGAAGACGAACAGGGGCACGGGGGTTACTACCGGCCGGATGGAACATCGGTCAAGCGCCAGTTCCTGCTGGCCCCGCTGCGATTCGCCCGCATCAGTTCGAACTTCACCACCGCGCGACTTCACCCGATTCTCAAGATCACCCGGCCGCATCACGGCATCGATTACGCGGCGCCAGCCGGTACGCCCGTGTGGTCCGTCGCCGACGGCAAGGTGATCTTCCGCGGCGCCGCGGGCGGGTTCGGGAACCTGCTGAAGATTCGCCACGCCCGGGGCTACGTCTCCTACTACGGCCACCTGTCCCGTTTTGTCTCGGGATTGCGGGTGGGCCAGGAGATCGAACAGAAGCAGCTCATCGGCTACGTGGGCGACACCGGCCTCGCCACCGGACCCCACGTGTGTTACCGGATCGCTCGAGACGGGCGATATGTGGACCCGACGACAGTGGGCGTATCCGGGGGACAGCCGGTCGCTCCCTCATCGCGGTACGCGTTCTACCGCACCCGCGACGCAATCCTCTCCAATCTCGTCGGCGGCTCTCTCCTCTCCGCCACCCAGGAAGCCCTCTAGCGCGGTTTCGTTTCGGAATGCCTCCGGGGCTGTACCTTCGCCATTTCGAGTATCCTGCGCCCATGGCCACCGGCTCCCAGACACCGACAGTCGACCTCGCTGCGCGACTCGAGGCGCTTGGCCAGACGCTCGGTGCGCGAGAGGCTGAGCATCGAGAGGGGCTAGAGCGGGCCCGAAGTTGCATCGAACAGCTGCGGGGACGGATCGAAGTGGCCCTCGAACGCTTTCACCGGGCCGCGGCGAAGGCAGGGGCGCCGCACCTGCGCGTTTCGCTGGGCGAGATCCGCACCGATGAAAAGCACCTCCGTGCCGTCGAGTTCGATCTCCGCCGCGGTCGGTACCGGGCCATCGTCACGGTCAAGAGCCGGGGTGAGGTGACCCTGGTGGGTCCTTTTCGGGTCGGGAAAAACGAGGGTCCCTGCCGCACGTTCGCGCTGGAATCAGACGCGGAGCTGAATGACGCTCTCGCGACCTTTCTCGAGAGCTTCCTCGGGGAAGCTTCGACACCGTGAGCACCGCGGTCGTTCCGAGCCCGCTGGCTTCCCTGCGCGAGGTGAGGGTTGGCTCCAACAATGAGCCGAAGATCGCCGCGGTTCGAAGCGCCCTGCTCGCCTACGCTCCGGAGGTACGGGTCGAGGGCGTCGGCGTGGTCAGTGGGGTCGCCGAACAGCCCGTGGGCCTCGACGAGATCATCCGCGGCGCCAGCAACCGCGCCCGGGCGGCCGTCGAATCGCAGGGTTGTGAGCTCGCCGTGGGGATCGAGGACGGCCTGATCGAGCTGCCCGAAAGGGCCGATGGCTCCCCCTCGTCGGTGTCGGAGTTCAAGGTGCGGCACGTCAACATCGGATGCGCCGCCGTGACCGACGGGAAACGGCTCTCGTTCGGCTTCTCGTCGGCCTTTGCCTACCCGACCGCCTGCTCTCGGCGGGCGGCCGCGCAACGCACTCCGATCGGAGGTTTGTTCGATCGGTTGTGGCAGAGGCGGCGGGGCGAGCCATCGGCGTTGCCCTCGGCCCGGGGCATCGGAAACGTGGGGCGACTCACTCTGGGAGTGCTGCCGCGCTGTGAGTACGAACGTCACGCGGTGCTGTGCGCCCTGGTGGCGTTTCTGCATCCGGATCTCTATGACGATCTCTCCGACGGAGAGGGCTCGTGAGCCTGGGCTCGGCGGATGCAGTCGAAGCGAATGCCCGAGTCGGGTCTCCCGAAGATCTGGTCCAGGTCTTTCGCCGCGGGGAGAAGCCCGCCGAGCGGTTTCGGGTCGGCACCGAGCACGAGAAGATCGGTCTCTACGCCGACGACCACAATCCGGTGCCCTACGACACCCCGCGAGGTATCCGGACCCTCCTCGAGACGATCGCCGAGGTCGACGGCTGGACTCGAATCCTCGAGGGTCCCCACATCATCGCCCTGGAAAAGGAGGGCGCCAGCATTACCCTCGAACCGGGCGGCCAGCTGGAGCTGTCCGGTGCACCCCTTCGCACCGTCCACGAGACCTGCGACGAGTTTCACACGCACCTGGCCTTGATGAAACGGGTATCCGAGCCCCTGGGGATCGTGTGGCTCGGACTTGGCATTCATCCGGTTCACACCGTCGATGAAATTCCCCAGATGCCCAAAGAACGCTACCGGATCATGCGAAGCTATCTGCCGACCCGGGGGAGCCTGGCCCTCGACATGATGTACACGACGGCCACGGTCCAGGCGAACTTCGACTTCGCCGACGAGGCCGACATGGTGGCGAAGCTTCGGACGGCCCTGGCCCTGTCGCCGATCGTATCGGCGATGTTCGCCAACTCGAGCCTTTCCGGGGGCAAGGCCAACGGCTTCATCTCACGGCGGGTCGCGCTCTGGAAGCAGGTCGACCCCGATCGGTGCGGGCTGTTGCCCATGGCGTTCGAACCCGACTTCGGCTACCGGCGCTACGTCGATTGGGCCCTGGACGCGCCCATGTTCTTCGTAGTGCGCGACGGCGAGTACCGGACCGCAAACGGGATGACGTTCCGGCAGTTCCTGCGCGAGGGGTACGGCGAGGCTCGGGCCACGTACGCCGACTTCGACCGCCACCTGGCCACCCTCTTCCCGGAGGTTCGGCTCAAGCACATCATCGAAGTGCGGGGGGCCGACGCCGTACCTCCGGGACTGACCTGTTCGCTCCCGGCCCTGTGGAAAGGCGTCCTCTACGATGCGGATGCGCTGGCTGCCGCCTGGAAGCTGGTGGCGGATACGTCCCACCCACAGCGAGAAGCCGCCCGCGGCGACGCGGCTCGGCGGGGTCTGGGTTCGGAATTCGCTCGCCGACCGATGCGCGATCTGGCGCGAGAACTGATCGCGATCTCGCGAGAAGGGCTTCGCAGGATCGGCCACGCTGGACGGCAGGATTCCGACGAGACGCCCTTCCTGGACCCGCTGATGGAGCAGATCGAACTGGGGGTGAGTCCCGGGCAGGTGGTGCTCGAGCGTTGGGAGGGCGAGTGGGGACGTTCCATCGATCGCTTGATCGACTACGCGCGGTATTGATACAGTCGGCTCCACCGCGAAACCCCCTCGCCAGAGACGGGCTGGAAACGGAGCTGGGAGGCCCATATGGCTAAGTTCAAGGTGAGCTTTACCCTCGATGAGGCGGATGCCGACTACTTCCGCGCTCTCTATCGCAAGGCGAAGAAGGACGCCGTCGGGCAGGATGCCGCCAAGATCATCCAGGAGGCGAAGGCCATCGCAAAGGAGGTCCGGGCCTCCAAGAAGACCCCCGCGTTCGTGACCGAGGCGCTTTCGATCCTTTCAGACCTGACGGACCTGATTCAGGACGACGAGTACGCGGCCCCGGCGCCGGTCCGGAATCAGGTGCTGGCCGGAATCGCCTACTTCTCGAATCCCGACGATCTGATTCCCGATCACATCCCGGGTCTGGGATTCCTGGATGACGCGATCATGATCAAGTTCATCGAAGAAGAGTTCAAGCACGAGCTCTGGGGCTATCGTCGATTCCGAGCGCTCCGCGACTCCGCCGAACAGCGGCCCTGGGCTTCGGCGGGGAAAGAGCGCCTGAGCAAGCGCCTGGACTCCGACCGCAAGAAGATCCGTGACGCAATCTCCAGGCGTGAAGCCAAGGACGCCCTGAAGAAGAAATCCGGGAGTTACCTGGGTTGGTAGACCCCGCAACCGGTGGTCGATGACGAGTCCCTCCCCCCCGCGAATCCTGGTCGTCGATGACGAGGAAGCCATCCTCGAGACGATGGCCTTCACCTTCGCCGACGACTACGAGGTGTATACCTCGAGCGACGCGCGAAGCGCACTGCAGCTCCTGGACGAGAAGGCCCCTTTCGCGGTGGTTCTCACCGACCAGCGCATGCCGCACATGGACGGGGTGGAGTTTCTAGCCGAGGTCTGTCGGCGCCATCCCGCCACGGTTCGGATGATCCTGACGGGCTTCTCCGACATGCAGGCGATCGTGCAGGCCATCAACGACGGCCACGTGTATGCGTACATCTCGAAGCCCTGGGAGCCGGATCACCTGAAGCAGGTGATGAAGCAGGCCGTGGAGCACCACGAGCTGACGATCGAGAACGAACGGCTGGTGCTGGACCTTCAGGCCGCCAACGTCTTCCTCGAAGCCGTGATGGATCACCTCGACACCGGTGCTCTGGCGGTGGACGCCTCCGGCGTGATTCAGGCCCTGAATCGTCCCGCCCGCAACTACCTGGCTCTGGAAGGAGAGGTGCGCAATCGGTCCCTCAAGGAGGTTCTCGAACGCCACGGTCTCGAGGAGCTGGGAGCGATCGTGTATCGGGTCGCCGGAGATCAAACGCTCAAGTACGACGACGTCGAGGTTCGAGTCGGAGACCGCGCCTATCGCCTGCGGATCACCAGTCAGAACCTGAGCGACGGATCAGCGGACCCCTTCGGACACGTCATCTTCTTCCGAGAGGTATCCCACGAGCCGCTATTGCGCCGCTACGGCGAGCTCTTGAGCGAGATCGTTCAGACCCAGGGGGAGCTCCGCGGGAAGCTGGAGCAGGTGCGAGACCAGCTACCTGCCATGGCGGCAAAGGTGCAGGGATTGCGGATCGATTCGCCCGGCATGAGCGATCTGTCCGATGGCGTAACGCGCACGCTGACCGCCGTGGAGAACTGGCTCGACGTCGACGACATCCTGGCGCAGCAAGACTTTCCCGATTCCCAACTCCTGCGGGACCGCATGCGCATCGCCATGGCGCGGTGGCCGCTGGCCGACGAGGTTCCCGAGCGGGTTCGCGCGCTCGCGCGCCGCGTGGAGGAATACTACGAATCCGGCGAGAACCCGAAGCAGCGCGTCCTCTGAGCCCCCCGTGAGAGTCGGTGGTGGTCTCGATCGACTCGAATTGCGGATCGAGAGGCTGCAGCTCACCTTTCGCTTCACCTACGCGTTCCACGCGCGCGAGGTTCGCTTCGAACGAGACTCGGGGGAGGGCTTCGTCGGCGTGTTTCCCGAGACCTTCTCGTTTCGGGCGGACCGGCACGATCCGGCGGAGCTCTACCTACAGTTCGACGACCTGGCCCGAAAACCGCGTTTCCTGTCCCAGCGCGCCAACCGGCGCGACGCCGGGGTCCTGACCTCGCGTCTCGTGCTGAGCATCCCCCGCTATCTCGACGCGGTCCTGTGTCGTCTGGAGCGCGAGCGGCGGCTCGACGACCAGGCCATGACGAAGGTGTACGAAGATCTGGCGCTGCTCTCTCAGATTTTGTTGCGCTATTTGATGGACCGCGGGGGCGAAGAGGGGCCCGGGATGCGGACCGCCGCCCTTCATCTGCGCAAGTTGTCGTTCCGAACCCTGCTGGCGCTGTTGCGGCGCCGGGTGACGCCGAGTTACCTCACCGCCTATATCGCCGGGACCGTGGAACCGGTGGACCCGTCGGACGACCTGTCCGAGGCGGGCTTCTTCTACACGATGGAGAGCGGCGACTCCGAAGCGGTGAATCGATCGCTGGTCCGGCTGGCCGAGCGAGCCTTCTATCGCTGGCTCGAGGAGGTGTGCCTGGACGAGACGAATCACGTCTTCGAGATGGAAGATTCGCCCTTCGACGACCGCGAGACCGAGATCTTGCGGTCGATCAGCGAGAACGATGAGTTGGCGATTCGGCGCGGGAAGGACCTCATTCCATTTCTCCGACGCCCGGGGAACCGCGATTGCACGCGAGTGCTCGGGAAGCTCGAAGCCTGGTTCCTGCGTCAGTACGACATCCGCAGCGCGGCGACGGTGATTCACCACGCCGACCAGCTAGGGCGAGGCGTGGCGGATGGCGAGCGGGTTCTGTCGCGCCACACGAGTCTCAACTACTCGATCCTGCTGGCGGTCCTGGTATCGCCCTTCGTCGCCGCCACCTTCTTCTACGAGCGGGCGCCGATGTTCTTCGACATGATATGCGCAACAGAAGTGATTCTGGCCGATAGCGTCGCCGTCTGGTTCCTGCTGTACCGGTTCTGTTGGAAACGCGATCTGACCTTCTTCCACGCGTCTGTCCCGCGGATTGCCGCCGGGATCATCGTGGGATATCTGCCAATTTTCTTTCTGGACGAGGTCTGGGCCCTGGCCGCCCTGGGATGGGTCACCCTGGCGAGCATCGCGGGCCTGATCGGGTTCACCACGCTTCTGTACCTCTATATCGAAGTGCAGAGCCGCCTGCGAAACCCCGACGAAGCGTTCTCGCGCGCCCGGCGGATCTTCCTGCTCGGGCTCCTGCAGTCCCTCGGGTTCGGCCTGGTCCTCACTGGACTCGTGGGGAGCTTTATGACCGTACGCAACTGGACCGGCGGCGAGGCCGTGGCTTCCGTCGAGGGCTTGCGCGAGGCTCTTCCGGCCTTCGTCGGTGAGCTGCCCCGGGTCCTTGGGATCGAGCCCTTCTACACCTTCCCATCGGCGATCTTTATCATGACCTTCCTGTCCTTCTTCATCGGTACGTTCCTCCAGCTGATGTGGGAGGAACTTCCGATTACCGAGCCGCTCTAGAGCCCCAGGGGCGCGTGCCCTCGCTTGGTGTCCGCGCCCCGCGATCGGTAGAATTCCCCGGATGGCTCGGGTCGTGATGTACACGAAGGCGACGTGCCCCTATTGCACGATGGCGAAGCGGCTGCTTCGGCTGAAGGGCCACGATTGGATCGAGTTCGACGTGGCGGCAGATCCCGCCCGACGAGAGGAAATGATCGAGCGCAGCGGTCGCGTGACGGTGCCCCAGATCTTCATCGGCGAAACCCACGTCGGGGGCTACGATGAACTCGCGGCCCTGGAGCGAGCGGGCGAGCTCGACGCGCTCCTCGAGCCGGAGTTCGGAGGCTGAGATGGAGAACCACCGGATTGCAATCGTGGGCAGTGGGCCGGCTGGCTACACCGCTGCGATCTACGCGGCTCGCGCCGAGCTCGAACCCTTGGTGATCGCCGGAGTTCAGTTCGGCGGGCAACTGATGCTCACGACCGACGTCGAGAACTATCCGGGCTTTCCCGAGGGTGTCACCGGACCCGAAGTGATGGACCTGTTCCAGAAGCAGGCGGAGCGCTTCGGAGCCCGAGTACTCCTCGATGACGCCAGCGAAATCGATCTCACCGGACGTCCGTTCCGAATCCGAACCGACGAGCACGTCTTCAGCGCCGAAAGCCTGATCCTGGCGACCGGGGCTTCGGCGCGGTGGCTCGGCCTGGAGTCGGAGACGCGCCTTCAGAACCGGGGGGTCTCGGCCTGCGCCACCTGCGACGGCGCACTGTACCGCGGAAAGCCCATGGCGGTG
>JACZXC010000040.1 GCA_022571825.1 Myxococcales bacterium
AAACTCGTCCGGGGGGAACTGGCTGATGATGAGCTGGAACGTGCCGCTCCATTCGAGGGTTTCGGCGGGAGCCTTCGCGGCAAGGCCCAATAGCATCGCCGAGGCCACGGCCCCGGCAAATAACAGTCGGGTCGGTCGGTATAAGCTGCGCATCCGGAGGTTCTCCTCTGATTCGGACCCAGCGCCTATCCGTCGTAAATAGGTCGCGTCTAGGTCGCGTCTAGGTCGCGTCTAGGTCGCGTCTAGGTCGCCTATAAGTCGCCTGCAGATGCGAAGAGTCGCTCCCAGCCGCCGCACACCGCCAACTGGCGGCCCGCGACAGCACCCTGCACCTGCCCTCTGGGTGAGTTTGTGCAACTCCGGTGCCAACTTTTGTCACCCGTAACTCATCCTCTAAGTCACTGATATCCCAGGAATTTTGAAAAAATATGGCGTCGGGTCCAGGCCGGGACCCGCCCTGAGAGGAAAAAGGTTTCCCTTTTTCGGAAAATCATCAGGGCACCCGAATGCCCCAAGGGGACGAGCGGCTCATTCGTGGGCCGTCACCGGCAGCGCGCTGGCTGGCTGTCCGCTCTTGGGCTGGCTGTCCGCTTTTGGGTGGGCGCTCGCTACGAGCGCATCCGGTGATGCCCGAGCACGAGGAGACCCCCGACCCCGGCGCCCAGCAGCAGCAACAGGCCCGGCTCCGGAATGAAGTGGAGTCGCAGAATCGCCGGGGCCGCGATCCTCGCGTTCGGTGGATCCTGGGTCGTCTCGACACGCGCCGGCGTCACCACCTGGAGCACGCCACCCACCGCCGCCGTGCTCGAGCCGGAGGCCGGCCCGTGGGCGAAGCCCGTAAGCGTGACGGTTGCGTTTGGGTTGATGAGCCCGTTCGGAGCCACGGTGCTGACGCTCTTCATGCTGGCCAGACCCAGCGTCCACGGTGCAAACTGGAGCGATACCTTCAGGCCATTGCCCTTCGAGAAGGTGTTCACGGTGAGAAGCCCGCCCACGCCCAGGCCCACCGTCGACGCCTGGTTGATGAAGGGGAACGGCAGATAGGCCGCGCACCCCGGAACAATCAGACAGACCTTGAAGCGGCCGCCGAGAGCCAGAATCCCTTCGGCCAGGGGGGGCCCACCCGAGATCCCCGACAGGTCGCCACTGACCGGAAGCGTCACGTTCTCACCGACCAGCGTGACGAGGGTGGCGTTCTCGGGGTCGGTCAGGGGGAGCGTAATGTTTCCCGAAATCTGGTTGGGACCGAAGTGAATGGTGCCGATGTGACTGGTGGTACCGGAGCCGTTGATGGTGGCGAGGCCCGTCCCCATCGTCACCAGAGTCCCGAAATTTCCCAGGCTCGTCTCCAGGGTGCCCGCCCATTCGACGACGCTGGCCCGCGATCCCGACGCGAGACCCAGGGATAGAACGACAGCGACCGAGAGGCTCGCCAACTTGCGCATGGTCATCTCCTACCGGCCGATCGGACCCGCCGATCGGGTGCGATTGCGCCCCGCATTTCATGCCGCCCCGACGACGAGCGCATCCTATCATCGCACCGGAGCCCGGGGGCGCAATTCTCCACCCCTAACAGTCTGCAACTTCAGTGCCAGGCTTCCGCGCATTCGATCGGGTCCGCAAAGGGCCAGACCGTGGCCAGAGGGCTGTGAAGCGGCTCGGAAATGCGGTTTCGCGGGAACATCCCCGGGGACGAACGCTCGGTCGGAATCGACGGAGGAAAAGTTTTTCCCTTTGGGGCCGTCGCCGACTACCGCCGGATTCGATGCCGCCCGATCACCGCCAGGCCGGCGATACCCGACCCCATCAGCAGCAGCAGTCCCGGCTCGGGAACGAAGTGGATCGTCAGGGTCCCCATCAGCGCCAGAAAATCGTTCGGGGGGCCCAGGCTGGTCATGACGCGAACCGGGGTGACCAGGCGGATCGCGCCCGAGCCCATCGTGCTGGCGGTGCTGGAGGTGCCGGAAACCGGTCCGTGAACGAACCCCTGCGCCGTAACCGCCGAGCTGCCGCCGCTTGGGGTCGGAATCCCCGTGATGGAGGCCACGCCGAGGGTCCACGGAGACGCCTCGAGAGAGATCTTGACGCCCCCGCCCCCCGAGAAGGTGTTGACGGTAATCAGGCCCCCGATCCCGACTCCCTTCAACCCACCGACGGTCAGGGGAATCGGCAGGTTGATGCCGCATCCGGCCGTGAGCAGACAGATCCTCACGCTTCCTCCAACCGGGAGTACGTTCCCCGCCAGGGGCGGCCCGCCCGAGATCCCCGAGAACGTCCCGGTTCCCAGCAAGGCGGTCGCCCGCAGGCTGACGATAGGGGCGGCGTCCGGGTCCGTGATGGGAATCGTGGTGGCATGCGTGATGCCGCCCGCGAGCCGAAGGGTCTGGAGATGACCCACGGTGGAGGAGCCGTTGAGCGTCGCAACGCCACCCCCCTGGGCCACGATGGAGGGAAGCGTTCCGAACTCGAGGGAGAACGTGCCGCTCCACGGCAGCTGGGAGGCTGGGGCGGATCCAGCCCCGAAGACGAGAGCCAGCGGTGCGAAGACGCGGAGCAGTCTCAACATGGGAGCGATCCTCCGTCCAGCGGCGAACGCGCAGCGACCACCATACCCCAGCACAGTCTGCCCAATGGAACTTTTGTGCAAACCCAATGTCACCGCCGAGGCACTCGTCGAGGGCAATGGACCGTGAGACTCGGGTCGCGGGGACGATGCCCACCCCGACCCCGGGCGGTCTCACCCACCGAGTCGTTCGCTCAAGCTCTGGGCGGACCGCCGCCAGGCCTCCGACCGGGCCCCTTCGGCCGCGAGAGCCAGGGCGAGTGCCCGACGGGCGGCTTCCGGCCGGTCCAGAAGGGAGAGGGCCTCGGCGCGTAGGTAGTGGAGATGGCCGCGGAGATCCGACGGGGCCGCGTCGAGAGCCTCCCCCGCGACGGTGAGAACCCGTGAAGGGGCGCCCCGGGCCATGAGCACGGTGGCCAGCGTGTCTTGCAGATGGGGTGCCCCGTCACTCGCAGCCACCGCGCGCTCGGCCAGAGCCAGGGCGCGATCGAGTTCGCGCCCCAGTAGGGCGAGGTTCCACGCAACCGCGTTCTCGATCAGCGGTGAGCTCGGGGCCAGCACCAGCGCCGCCTCCCGCTCCGCCAGCGCTGACTCGAGGTGGCCCGCGCTTTCCAGGCAGTCGCCCAGTGCCAACGCCAGCCGGGGCTGATCGGGATGCGCTTCACGCGCTTCGGATAGACGCGCGGTTGCCGCCTCGAGGTAGCCCCCCTGAATTTCCGCTTCGGCCAGCCGCAGCGACGCGATCGGCCCGCTGACCGCCGCGGGTGGAATGGCCGCGATCAGTGCCTGGGCCTCCTCGCGGCGACCCTGCCCCATACGCAGCGCCGCGAGCCGCCATACCGGCTCGTCATTTCGCACGTTGGTGGCGCGAGCGCGCTCGTAGACGGTCTCTGCGGCCGCGGGACGTTCCCGCAACTCGAGCACTCGTCCGATCCCCGTCCAGGCTCCCGACGCCGAGACATCGATCCGAACCGCTTGCTCGAAAGCCCGCTGGGCCTCGGGAAGTTTTCGCTGGGCTTCGAGTGCTCTCCCCAGCAGGATCCAGACGTCGGAGCGTCCGGGCTCTTGCGCGAGAACGACCCGTGCGAATCGCGTGGCGTCATCGTTTCGCCCGAGGGCAACGGCCGCGGCGGCGCGCATTGCGTCGACGGAGACTCCCGGATGGTCCAAGGAGTCGAGTTCTGCCAACGCCTCCGCGGCTCGACCTTCGCCGAGAAGACCTTCGGCCCGGGCGATCGACCCGAGTATCCCCATCGAATCCTTGGGATCCGGGCCACCGATCTTCCCCAGGTCGGCGGCGTCGATGCCGGAATCTCGCGCCAAGTACCCCAGGCTCCGGAGCCGCTCCCGGTCCGGCTTCGAGAGCTCTACCAGGGCACCGGGCGAATGCGCTGCCGCCATTTCCGCCATGCCCTCCAAAAGCGCGCTCAGCTGAAGGTCGAGGGCCGCGACCCGGTCCGGCTCGTCGTCGGCGCGGTTGATGGTCTCGCCGGGATCGGCGACCAAGTCGTAGAGTTCCGGCCGCGGGGCGCGGATGTACTTGAACCGACCGGTTCTCAAACCGAGAAGCGGGCTCCAACGAAAATCGATCTGGGTGGCGAGGGTCTCCAGATACGCAATTCGTTCCTCCCGCTCGGATCCCGCGATGAGAGGTCGCAGATCCATCCCCGCAACACCGGCCAGTGGCGCGGCGCCCACGAGCCCCAGCAGTGTGGGCGCCACGTCGATCAGGCGGACCTGCGCCTCGATCACCCGTCCGGCGGCCAGACCCGGGCCACTCATCAGAAGCGGCACACGTTGAGTGGCGTCGTAAATCGTGTAGGAGTGAGTCGGCTCCGCGTGTTCGCCGAGGCTTTCGCCGTGATCGCTGGTGACGACGACCACCAGACCCGATTCGCCCCAACGCCCGCGGATCCCAGCCAGCAGGCGACCCAGTTCCGCATCCGCAAACGCGATCTCGCCGTCGTAGGGTCGGCTTGCGAACGCGCTCGCGAACCCCGGAGGTGGGTCATAGGAGGCGTGGGGGTCATACAGGTGAACCCAGAGGAAGAAGCGAGGAGGTGCCTGGCGAATCCACGCGAGGGCAGCGTCGACCACCCGATCGGCGCGTCGCTCGGCATAGCCGACGAGGCCGGAGACGCGGCTCTCCATTCGATCGTCGTAGTGGTCGAAACCCCGTGCCAGGCCGAAGCGAGGATCGAGAACCACGGCACCCACGAAAGCCGCGGTGGCGAAGCCCGCCTCGCGCATCCGTTCGGCCAGGGTGGGGATTTTCTCATTCAACCGGTGTATCGAGTTGTGGCGAACCCCATGAGCCGGCGGATCCAGAGCGGTCATCAGCGACACGTGAGCCGGCAGGGTGAGGGGTGCGGGCGAGAGGGTCGCGGCAAAGCGAACACCTCTCGCCCCGATTTCATCCATCTGGGGCGTGTGGGCACGCGTCGCGCCGTAGCATCCCACGTGATCGGCGCGCAGAGTATCGATTGAAACCAGCAGCACCCGGTCTGGCGGGCGCGGGCCGCAGCCGGCCGGCAGCGTCAACAGAACCACACCCAGGAACATGAGATGGCCGACCCAGCTGCGAGCGCCCGATGGGATCATGCGCCGGAATCGGGGCGAAATGGCATCGGAAAACCGCGTTTGAATCATAGACGAAACCCACGACACGCGTATACTGGATCGCCTTTCGTAGGTTTTCCGGAGGTCCCTCCCCCCGATGTCCGTCTCACCGCCCTCGACCCAGCTCCGCGGCCCGGTGGCGCCGGCGCACTGCCAGATCTTCGCCCAGAGATTCACCCACATTCGTCCGCGTCCTCCGGCTCGCCTTCCGGCGTGCCTTCCGGCGTGCCTTCCGGCGCTCCGACGGGGCGCCGCCTTCGTCATCACCGCTGCCGTTCTGGCCGCGGGTTGCGGCGGAGACATCGAGACTCGGATGTCGGAAGTCCGCGCCTTGCAGGACGTCGGCCAATTCACGGAATCGATCGACGAACTGCGCGAGATCCTGGCCATGTCTCCAAACCTGCCCGAAGCAAACTACCGCCTCGGAGTCGCGCTGAGGCAATCCGGTGAACCGAGCCGTGCCGTCTGGGCGCTGCAAAAGGCTAGCGAGTCGCCGGACTACGCGATCGTCGCCGGCTTGATGTTGGCGTCGGTACATTCCGCCATCCAGAACCACGAGGAGGCGATCCGCGCCGCCACCTCGGTGCTCGAAATCGATCCCGAGCGGATGATCGCGCTTCTCATCCGCGCCCAGGCGCACGTGGGCGCCATGCACGTCGCTCGCACGACTCGCGAGACTGGTTCGCTGTCGACGCCGTTCGATTCCTTTTCCTTAGCGCCGTTATATCCGTTCAGGCGCAACACTTCCTGTAGGTCGTCCGCGAACTCCGCGTCGATTGATCGGCGCTCCTCCGCGTATGCCCACAGGAACGGCTGCGCCATCGGATCCGTGAGCTTGAGCGGCACGAACCCGGGCAGACACCACTCGTACTTGTCGCTCTGGAACTCGCCGTCGATGATGTGCGCTCCCACGCTCGTGTCCTCCTCCTACAGATCGTCGATTTTTTGTCGCAACTGTTCCATAAAATGCTGCCGAGCATCAAACTGCCCATCGTCGAGCAATTCTTGCGTGAGATAACCACTTACCGACAGCTCTCCACATCGTAGCGAAACAATCCACGTAACATTTTCGCCAGTCGCTGACGCCGAGACCGTCAATCGCTCGCCCTCCTCAACCTCAAAAGCTGGAATACTGAATCGTTTCGGCATTGGGCGTCTCCTTTAGGTCGGGTAGATCGCGGCCATCGCGCCGCCGGTGTGAGCCCAGATGGCCACTCCTGAAGCGAACACCTCGTCATCGGTAAGGTCGCGCAGCGCCGGCCAGCGTTCACGCAGCCACTGACGCGCCTCGTTGTGTTTCATGTTGACCTTGAGATTGCGATTCTTCCCGCGGCGCGTCTTCGGTAGCCACTCCGCCGCAGAAACGAGCGTGACGTCCACGCCGCAGCGGTTCGCCGCCACGGAGAACGCCGCGCAGGCGACGCCGAACGCGGCGCCGAGCGTCACGACGTTGCCGGTCCCGCGCAGCGCGTGGCCGATCCGGATTGACCGCGGATCCTCGACGCACCAGCGGTCCGGCTGCCAGTTGCGCCGGACGTCCTCGGCCCATCGCTCGATCGCGTCAAGTAGGAACGACATGCGGATCGCGAAGTCCTGCCCGCGCGGCGGGCGGGCGGTGCAGCGCGCCAGGATGGCCACCGCGTCGCGATCGGGCACGACGTAGCCGGGCGGCGCCGGCTGAATCTGCAGCACCACCATGCCGGCCTTCACGCTGCCCGGGTCGATAGCCGCCACCCGCGCGGGGCGCAGCAGCTTGTCTGTTCGTTCATCGGTCACGCCGAGAGCCCTCCCAGTGCGCGCCACTCAATGTGTTATACGGGCCGCCGGATCGCAACCCGCGGCCGCCCTTCAAGTTACAACGCCGACGCGGTCAGTGCCACGCCGGCGCCCCCCGCCTCAGGCTCGGCTCACGCCTCGACCACCAACGCGACGGCAGGACCCGCGGCCGACGCGATCGCGTTGACCACCCTCGGGTCGACGTTGTTCTTCGCCTGCGTCATCTCGAACACGCCGGCCGGGTCGAGCCGGATCCCCTCGTTCGCCACGGCCGCCTCACCCACCCGCAGCCACACGATCAGGGCCGCGTCGTCGTTCTGAATCCGCGCGTACTTGCGGTTGGCGTTCGCGGCGAGGGCCACGGTGTCCGTGTTATCGACGTTCACCTCCGTGTGCGCGTAGGTCACCTGGTTGTCCGGCATGTCGTCACTGCTCCTTTCCGTTCTTCCACTCGACGAGGACCCGGGCGACGACGTCGTCGGGCACCTCCCACAGTCCCAGCTTGCCCAGGCAATCGACCGGGTTCCTCAGCCGGCGGCCGGCCTCGAGCACCCAGACGTAGCGCCCGGGCCCGTAGTCACCCCACAGGCACTCGCGGGTCGGCCGCCGGAACTGCTCGGTCGGGACCACGCCGGCGATCCGACACACGGCGACGATCGCGCCGAGCGGCAGGTCGGCGAACTCGAGCGCCTTGATCGGCACGCCGAAGATGCGCGCGAGCTCCGTCCGTACCGCCGGATGCTCGGCGAACGCTCGACCCTCCGCCTTCCACGTCTTACTGACGTGGATCGCCAGCCAGCCGCGATGGTGCGTCCTCCAGCTGCGCGTCTCGAGCGCCTTCGGGTCCGGCACCAACCAGGCCCAGGGCGGTTGGAGCGTCAGCCCCTTCAAGGTACGCCGTCCTGTCCGGCGTGGCCAATCCACGGCGGACTGGTGCCGATCGGGTAAATGATGGCGCTCGCCGCCGGCGGAGCCGAGAGTCCGAGCGCGTTCCAGATTCGTATGTTCGCCGCGTCGTAGGCGTCCACCATCCGGCGCACGTTGGCGGCCGTCGCGTAGCATAGGGCGACGACGTCGCGCTGGTGCTGCCGACCGGCGACGTAGCTGACGGTCACGATCGCTCCGATACCGAGAGCCCTGATGATTGACGTGCGGGCATTCACGGATCCTCCGTGTACGGGTCCTTGCCGATGTCCAGCAGGGGCGCTGCCGGCGCGCTGCCCGGGCGCAGGCCCAGCCCGGGCTCGAGCTGCAATGTGTCGGGGTGCGACCCCTCGGGCCAACAGTAGATCCCACCCGCGGCCGTGCGCCTCGGGCACATGCGGTGCGGCTGGTACTCCTGCCCGCAGCGGGCGCAGGTTGGTGGTACTATCACGAGGTCACAAAGTGGAGTCCAGCCGAACGGGAACACGTCCGTAAAGCCGCCGTACTTGGAACCGCCTTCGTCCGTTGGACCCATGGCCCACTGGCCGGCATAGACCCCCTCATCTTCTTCTACCACCCAAAGCGCCACGAAATATCCGCGCCTACCTACGGCGGCGGCGACCCCTGGTTTGAGATCGTCCGTCCTCCTAGGATTGAACGTCGCCTCTATGACGTCGAACCGCTTCATGCCGGCTTCCCACCGCGGTCCGCGTGTATCGACTCGATACGCGGCCCGTCGCCCTCCTCGATCTGTGTCCCCCATGGACCGGCACCGCCAGCACCCGCCGGGATCATTGGCAGGAGGAAGGCGTCGAAGATCGCCGGCCACCCACCGAACGCGTCGACCTTGACCGCCTCGACGCGCAGCACGACGACGTGACGCCTCCAAACCTTCGTCGTCAGGTGGCGCAACCACAGCCGATCCCACCAGGTCCGCCGGGCCGGCACCGTCTCGCGCTGGAACCACGAGAACGTGTATGGGCGCTCTAACGCCCGGTCAATATCTACATCACGCTTCATCATAAATCCTCTCGGCCTCCTCGACCTGCGCGTCGGCCAGCAGGCTGTCGGCCAGCGCGATGAACTCCAGGGTCGTCGGCAACCCCTCGGCGAACTCAACGTCGGCCAGGAACCGGCCACAGCCGGCCGGCCCACCGTGGCGCACGCGCACCTTGAGGCGCGGCTCCGTCGCCAGGACCAGCCCATAGAAGTGGCCCACCACCCACTCGTCGGCAACGCGCGGCGCGGTCATCCGTATACCGCCTCGCGCGCGTTCGGCAGGTAGCGCAGTGTCCAGCTACGGTGGCCGAGCGCCGGTCGCCCAATCGGTAGCGGCTCATCCGCGTGCCTCACCCGTAAAGGGTTCAGCAGCACCGGCTGCCGGATCTCCCGCGGCAGCTTACACCGCCGGTACTCGCCCAGCGGCGTCCCGTCCACTAGCACCGCACGCACGTTCGTCAGATGCCAGGGACACGCCCACACGTCATCGGGGTCCGGGAGAATCGTCGGCGTAGGGCCGACGGTAACCAAGACCTCGTCGAACGCTCGGCGAAATCGAAAGACGAAGAACGGGCGATAGTCCCACAGGTCGCGGAGTCCGATTCGCAACCACGATAGCAGCAGCGCCCAGCGCAGACGCGAGCCAAGTTTTCCAGTCATCAGAATCCTCCGTCGTTGGACCATTTCTTACCGTCCTCCTCCTCCATGCGGTCCTCGAGGTCGAGCGCCGCCTCCGTGAGCACCTCGCGCTCCGGGCCCGGCATCTCCTCGATGCCGAGGCGCCGGTCCGGGTCGACCGGCCGGAAGATCGCCGCGTCGTGGACGCACCCGTACGGTCGGCCCCTCGCCGACTTCTTGCAGCAGGATCCGCCGGCGCCGCGGAAGAATCGGTCGAGCCGGCGGTGCGCCCTTCCCCGGGCAACGCGCGTCCAGGTCAGCGCGGCGAGGAAGCCGGCCAAGGCTCCTGATAGCCAGGCGAGCACGAACACGACGTCGGGCGTCGTCATTGATCGTCCCCCTGCGCGGCCATGAAATGACAGTGCCGACAAATGAGCCAGCCCGATGCGCCCGATTCGACCATGCGATGGTAACCCTGGATTCTGCACCGTAGGGTTCGCAACTGATCCCAAACGTCCCACAGTAGCCAATCAACCAAGTCGAAATTCTTACTATGAGGCATCTTGTTTCTCCCCCTGCGCGGCCCGCATCCTTATGAATATCAAGAAGGCATTCCACAGGTGCGAAAGGCTATGACGATGCGGGTACGGCCAGCGCCACACCACGACGTTGTAGCCGCACACGCGGCACCACGTTCCCATTCTTTTAGTCATTTATCATCGTCCCCCTGCGCGGCCCGGCTTTTGATTGGGAAGATGCCACAATGTAGAGTTATGATTCCTCTTTTGCGTTTTGCTGTTTCATACTTCTTCATGGCTATAAGTCGTCCATCCTCGCCGGTCCCATTGTAAATCCGCCGAGCGTGATTCTCGCCTGGAACCTTCCAACTGACACGCCATTTCATCTTGTCGGGATCAAGTTTAGCCATCTGGTTTCTCCCCCTGCGCGGGATGGGCGGCGAGCAACGCCCACCGCGCTGTGCGCTTGAATCGTTGCCAATCTTCAACAGGGCGGTTAGCACTACCGGCAAGGGATCGAGCGGCCCGCTCTACCATCGCATCCGTCACCCGCAGCGCCGCATCTGCCGTGGGCTCTGTGTAGACTGGACGCCTATTCTGATATTCGACGGGCGCTGGCTGGGATAGCACCGCTTGATATTCCTGCAACGCCGCGCCGAGCGTCGCCAGATCGACCGTCGCCTCGAAGGCCCCTTGCGCGTGCATCGGATCGACGGCGATCTCCCAGTCCGACATCGTCACCCGGTTAACCCCGTCGACAGCAGCAACGACAAGCTCCTCTATATCGAGCACACCCGCACTGCTCGACCAGTGCGCCGTCCCGGTTATAGCCACATCTTGCACGTCAAAGCCGCGATAACTTCCCGAATCCAACACAAAATCGAAGGTCATCCCGGAACTATCCTTCTCTGTAAAAAGGAAGTTGCCCTGCGTAACGTGAACTGAATCGAATTCGTCGGACGCCGATTGCGTCACGGCCCACTGTTCGCCGGAAAACATAAAGGAGTCGATTCGCACCACAACGCCGTCGTCCGCATTCGCCGAATCACTCGCCTCTGTTTCACCCAATCCACCTTCGATCCGAAACAGTCGAGGGACATCAACAAAAAAGTCCCCCAGCAAACCGGGATTTTTCTGTTCAATATGAATCTTCGCGACCGCGTCGCGAATCCGGATCGGATCGTTTGCGTTTTCCGGAAGTATCCAACCGACGAGTCGCTCCGGCTCGATATCGAGCCGCCATCCCCCGGACGCCGTCGGCTCGACGCGCAACCCCGCCCATTCGAGTTCGGCGGACGCGCGCGCCCCGTAAAACGCGACTACGATGGTTTCGATTTCAACTTTCGGGGGCGGTACGGATTCCGAATCTTCCGACCACGCGCCCCAGAGTTCGCGCAACCATTGCGCATTCGATGAGGCCGAATCCCTGAAGTCAGCCCTAAGGCCGATTCGCTTCGCGCGAACCGCCTGAACGAGATCGCTCCCGCCCGGCGCCAGAGAATATGCGACCGCCACGTCGTCGATACGTACCGTCGGCTGGGAACGATCGGAATAGGGGTCGAAAATGTCGATGCGCTCCGCCCGAAACTCGCCGATAAACGAAGGCGCGCGCACGGATAGTTCCACCCCGTAAACGATCCGCCCGGCAAGCCGAATCAGCCGCTCCTGGAGCGCGTCCGTGGTAAGTAAGGCCCCGCCCAGCAGACACAGCACAATGACAAGGCGAAGCCTTTTGCGCTGCGGTTTCCGGCGCTCGTTGGGAAAATGGATGGGCGTGTCCGTGATTGGTCCCGTTTCTCAGTCGGCTATCTCGATTTCGATCCGGCCGATGATCGGCAGCAGTTTCGCCTGCTCGAAGAGATCGCCCTCCGCGAGCTTGATATGCGTCGCATCCGCGATGGGCTGGTTAAAGGTCGGGTCCACATCGATCCACTTCCCGACCCAGACGCTCGCCCACTGATGAAAATAGAATCCGGCAT
>JACZXC010000405.1 GCA_022571825.1 Myxococcales bacterium
GGCACACTCGGCGCCTTCCCGCTGATCGCCGCCCACTGGGGGGCCGGATGTACCCTGGCCGAGGCGCTTCTGTTCTCCCCCGGTGACTATCTGCGCGACCGGGTGGCACTCGGGCACGATTGGATCTCGCTCGTCGCCCTGGTCGGTCCCATCGGCCTCGGACTGGCCTGGATGGGCGCCCCGGCGCTGTGGCGAGAGCGACCGTCACTGGCCTGGACCTGTGGTGTCATCGTCGTGCTGTACCTCAACGAGCTATGGCTCGCTCCGTTCTCCGCGCGGACCACCCTCGACCTGCTTCGCGGGCTCACCATCCTCGCCATCCCCATCTCGATCGCCGGAGGCTGGGCCCTGGCGCAGCGACCGCGCGCGATGGCCGCCGCGATCGTGGCCTGCGCTGCCTGGGCGATTGGGGTGACTGCGTTGGTCGTTCCGGGCTCCTGCCACACGAGGCCGATCGACCTCGCCACGATCGAAACGCTGAGCGTCGAGCGCTGCAGGTTTCGCTGGCAGGCTCCGCGCCAATCTCGCCACGCGCCTGGGCGATCGGCGGCGACATTGTCCCTCTGGACCGGCCGGCCCTGACTCGCCCGGTCTCCCTCAGTCCACCGAGCTGGCCAGCGCGGCGAGGTGCGCGCGCATCAGATCATCGTATCTACCGCCGCGGGCGAGGGCGCGGCGGAACAGCTCGACGGCCTGGGCGCGTTCGTTTCGCACCAGGTGCGCCTGCGCTGCCATCTGGAGTTCGAGCTGGGTCGGATCCTCGAGTTCGCGAATCGACGCGATCCAGCCCGCGGCGATCTCGCTCACGAGCCCGCGAAACTTCGTGCTCTGGCGCACCGGCTCGAAGGCGGGATCGTTGAGCAGTTGATCGAAGCGATTGTATCCGCGTTGCACCGCAGCCCGAACGCCGGCGACGGCCGCCTCGACATTGCCCATCTGGGCCTCGCGTTTGGCACGCAGCAGATTCGCCGACACGCCGTTGGGATAGTGGGCCGCGGCATCCGCGACGAGGGTCGCGGGCGTGCGCCAGACCGCTGCACGGGTGTGGCTGCGGACACCGAACACCACGGCGACGGCCAGGCCCAACACCAGGAGTGCCCGGGGCGCGAGCCCCCGCGGAACCTCCCGCAATCTCCCCGGCGAGGCGGACATGCGTTCGATCGCTTCCGCCCCGGCGAGGAGCACCGCTCCGATCAGACCCGGCAGGATGAAGTAGAGGTAGCGATCCGCCAGCGGATAGAGGAACGGAAAGACCTGGGAAACCGGAGCGTAGGAGACCAGCGCCCAGGCCCAGTATGCGACTTCCACTTTCTTGGCGCGCACGGCGATGGCGACGCGCCAGCCAATCAGGCCCAGCACGATCAGCGAACACAGCCACCACGGGTCGAGTGGCGAGGTGGCGGGCTCCGGCTCGTGAAAGGCCGAGACGCCGTGAGACGTGGCAGACATCACCAGATAACGGAGCGCCAGCGCCAGAACCGTTCGGACCAGGGTCCATGGAGTTTCGTACAGAATCGCATCCGCCGCGCCGGAGCGCTGGTGCGCGCTGAACTCAATCACCGCGTAGGCGACGAAGATCGCCACCATCAACCCGAACCCTCTCCAGCGGATGCGTCGATGGGGCAGCTGACTCCGCTCGGGGTCGGTCCATTCGAACAAGAAGGCCACCGGGAGCACGAAGGCCGCCGTCGGCTTGGCGAAGAGCGCCAGCACGAAGAGGACGCACCCGAGCCCCGCCCGACGGGGCATGGCGAGCAAGGCGGCCAGCGACAGCACCAAGCTGGAGCTGCTCTTGAGTTGTGAAATCCAGGCCACCGCTTCGACATTGGCCGGGTGAAGCAGGAAGAGGGCGCCTCCGAGGATCGCGCCCGTCCGGGGAGCCCCGGTGCGAAGGAACAGCGCGATCAGCAGAACCGAAGCCAGACAATGGAAGACGATGTTCACAACGTGGTGCCCCCGCACCTCACGGCCGAACGCCTTCCACGCGATCGTGTGCAGCAGGAGATGCACGGGTGTGTAGTTGACGACGGCGCCGGTCGCATCGCCGAAGGGGTCGAAGAGGACACTGACGCTCTCGATGCTCAGCTCGTGGACGAACGCGTTGTTGGCGACGTAGTGCAGATCATCCGAGACGAAGGCACCCTCCAGCGCGGGCTCGTAAATACGGAGGGCGGCGCCGACGAAGGCGGCCAGGATCAGGGCATAGGCCCCACGCGAAATCGACGGCCGCGAAATCGATGCCGACGGAACGGATGCCCTCGAGCTTGACCCCTTCGATGTGCCGGCTCTGGAGGCGATCGTCGTCTCCTCATTCGCCTTCGGGACCGGAGCCCCCGGCCCGGATCGCGCCGCGCAGCGCCTCCAACTCGGCGGTCACGACGTCGCGGAAAGGACCGCGCGCCCGCTCTGCGCCTTCGAGGGCCACCAGCGCCTGGTCGTACTCTTCCCTCACGAGATGCGCATGTCCCAGCATCCGGAGTTCGGCCTGGGTCGAATAGCCGCGGACTCGGGCCCGATCGATCCACCGCCCCGCCACCTCGCGAACCAGGGCCCGAAAGGCCGGGGTCTGGGCGATGGGTGCGAGCCCGGCGTCGCCGAGGATGGCCGAGAAGCTGTCGATGCCGCGATGGCTAGCGGCGCGCAGCTCCGTCACCGCCGTGTCCACGTCGCCGCTCTGGGCGGCACGACGCGCGCGAAGGAAGCTCGCGGTGCCCCCTTCAGGATAGTGTGCGGCCGCATCCACCAGCAGGAACGTCTCGCGGCGCCACAGCTTCGCCCGCTCGGCGCTACTCAGCCCGAAGAGCGTGGCGAGACCCAGGACGCCCACCGCCATACCCCGGGCCACCGCGTCGGGCGAAAGACCCCCGAGTCCATGCGTCGCCCGCCTCGACGCCCGACGGGTCGCCAGGTGTTTCAGGATCTCCACCCCCGCAAGGAGCGAGCCCCCGATCAGGCCCGGATAAATGAAGTAGAGATAGCGGTCGGCGACGGGGTGAAGGAACGGAAAAATCTGGGATACCGGGACGAAGGACGCGGCGGCAAACACCCAGTAGGCCGCCTCTTCCCTTCGACGGCGCAGGCCCATCCACGCGCGGGCGGTCAGCAGCATGCCCGCGAACACCCCCGAGAGCCACCAGGGATCGAGCCAGGAGGTCGCGGGTGGGGGCTCCTGGAACGCCGAGA
>JACZXC010000406.1 GCA_022571825.1 Myxococcales bacterium
GAAACACCGCGCTCAGGTCGGGGGTCCGCTGATCCCCGCCCGCCTCGCCCACGGTCAGCCACGGGACCGGGTTCCACGACACGGAGGCGGCCGTGCGCAGCCTCGAGGAGATATCGCCGGTCGCGTCGAGGAAGGGAGCCGCCGTGTCGACCGCCTCCCCTTCGAGAGTGAGGGAGGTCGCCTCCGAGCCGGTTTCGGCTGCCTGGAACTGGAGGTCGGCCTCGAGGATTGCGGCTCCCCGAGGAACGGGGACGCCGTTGAACCGAATCCCCACGGTCTGGTTGCCGGCGTCGAAGACCAGCTCCAGATCGCTGCCGAAGCGACGGACCTTGCCCAGGGTGTCCTCCTCGGCGTCGTCCACGCCGACCTCGACGCGCCTCTCGACGATCACCGAGCCGTCGGGTAACGGGACAGTGATCGTCACGTCATCGGTCGACCGCAGCTCGCCGTCATTGCCGGTCAGACGGAGCCGATAGGTTCCCGCAGCCGAGAAGCTGGCGTTCGTCACTTCCTGGGTGAGGTCATCGAAGCTGACCACGCCCGGACCGCTCACCTGGCTCCAGGTGCTGGTCAACGAGCCCGGCGAGGGTATTCCGTCGTCCGTGACACTTCCCTGGAGCAGCGCATCGTTCGGAAACGTGACGGTCTGGTCCGGGCCTGCGGAGACGATGGGGGCGGTGTTTCCGGGTGTAACCGGGGCCAGCGAGAGCTCGTAGATCCGGCCGTCGTTCTCGTCGGGTTGCGGGTCGTTGTCAATCCCCCGATCCGTGACCCAGAAAGTCATCACGCCCGGACTCACACTGCCGGGAGCGAGGGTCAGCCCGGCGGGCCTGACCGCGTTCGCCGCAGAGATATCGATCACGCGCACGAGCTCGCACGCGGTGCTGATCTGTGCCATCTGCGTCTTGGGTTTCCCCACGACGTAGAGGTGACCACTCGCGGTGTCGAAGGTGATGCCTTCCGGATCGTCGACGCCGAGGATCGCCGTATCGCAACTGGTGACCTGATCGTCGCCCGAGGGCGGCACCCCATCGAAGACGCCGTTGGCGCCGGGCGTGACCGCGTAGATCTCCGCGTTCACTCCGTCCACCACGAAGAGCGTTCCCTGGCCGAACGCCACCCCTTCGGGATCTCCGCTTCCGAAGTCATCGGTCTCGAACGAGGTGACGGTGTCGTCGCCGGTGAGGCAGGTGCCGTCGGGTCCCGGATCGACCTCGTAGACCGACGGGTTCGTATCGTCGGAGAAGAAGCAGTGCCCGTTGGCCGGATTGATGGCCACACCCGTCGGCTCGTCGGAGAAGTCGGTGGTGTCGAATCTGGCGAACAGACTGCCGGAGCGGGTCAGCTCGAATACGTTGACGCCCTGATAGAGCGGCAGCTCGTTGACCTCGGAATCGCTCATCAGGAGCGAGTCCGAGGTCGCGTTGTAGGCGATGCCAGCCGAGTCGGGACTGGGCGGGTCGAAGGCGGAGGCATCGATTTCCTGCACCAACCTGGCAACGTCCGAGCCGGACTCGATCGGGGCAGCGAGGCTTTGCACGAGCGGGGTAACGTCCGAGGCGAGCTCACGCCGGGCGGCGAAGCTTTGCACGAGCGTGGCGGGCTCCGAGGCCACCGGCCCACTCGTCGGCCCGGAATCGGCGGTCAGCGACCATTCCGTCACGATGGCCTCTCCGCTCGATCCACCCCCGGTGACCAGGAAGAGATGCATCTGCGCGGGATCGTCCGTGCGGTCCGAGCTCGGCGCGAAAATCATGGCCTTCGGATCGCCGGGACCCGGCGCCGAGAGCTCGCGCAGCGCCAGCAACCGGCCGGCGCGGTCGAGCTCATAGAGCTCCTGCGCCGAGGGGCTGAGGAGATGAAGATGTCCATCCGCCGGGTTGACGGCGATGCCCCGGAGGCCCGCCAGGCCCCGCGGCAGATCGATCTCCGAGATCTGCGCGCCGCCTCCCACCCCGTCGACGACCCGGACGATCTTCGGCCCTGCCGCGTCGAGGATGAAGATACCGCCCGTGGCGGGGTCGATCGTCATGCCTCGGGGCTCGGCCACACCCCAGGCCGAAGCGCTGAAGCGGCGCACCCGCGCCGTATTGGCCGCGCCGACGCTCGGAATCTCGATCTCGATCAGCTCGCTCCGAGTGGCGTCGAGCAACAGGAGCCGGGAGGATCCGTCTGCCCGCTCTGCGAAGGCGAGATTGATCGGATCGGGTATCTCGATCGTGAGGCGCGGGGACCCGCTCGGGTCATTCGCGTCGTGCAGCACGATCGATGCCCCGCCGATGGTCGGCTCATCGAGCACGAGGCGCAGGTCGGTTCCGGGCAGCAACGGCAGTCCCGCCAGCCCCGGTGCGCCGACGTCGTCCGCCTCGATGACCCGAACCAGTCGCAGCACGGGCGGACCGCTCTGGGCGCGAGCGACCCCGCTCGCCGCCACGGCGAGGACCACTGCCGGGACCCACAACATGAAGAAGTGTAGACGAGGTCTTCGGATCATTCGGAGGATCGAATTCTACTCTTACCACGGGCACACTCGACGCAGAAAATGTCCGCGGCAAGCGGAAGAAAACTTCGTCGGCGGATCTTGGTAGAGCACCGTGTGCAATTCGTGCGCACGTGAGCGGGTTAACCCCCCCGCACAACAGACGGTTTGCGAAAGGCTCGCAACCGATGCGCAATATACGAGCAAGACTCCGACCTAAAGTGCTCGATTCCCTGCCGAAGGCGAGCGCATGGATCTGCTGCGGGCCCGCATCCATTCGGGGCTAGCGGCTCAAGGTGCTCCCGTCGCTAACGAGCAGGTGGCGCGCATCATGCGAAAGGCGCGGCCGGAGGGGATCAGTGCGCGTCGGAGGTCATCGCGTTCGACCTCCTTTACCGTGACTTCGGCGCGGGCGCCGTAGAGTTCAGGAACTCTTCGACGTTGGTGTAACCGTCCCCATCCCAATCCGCAGGACCGTCGGAGGCGTCCTTGGAATCCAAGCCATAAAGGGCCTCGAACTCATCCGGCATTCCGTCGTGATCCGAATCCGCGCAGGGGATTCCAGCGACCAGGTCGGGCCATCCGCCGACTTCCGACGGATCGTCGATAATCCGTCCCGTGCCCCGCTTGACGTCGTCGACGATTCGTGCGTCGGCGCTGTCCCGCGTCAGGTAGAACGTACCGTCG
>JACZXC010000407.1 GCA_022571825.1 Myxococcales bacterium
AGCCGCATCGCAACAGGGCAGGCCGACCCGGCAGGCATCGGGCTCACCAGCGCCCTGGTCGCCACACTCGCGACCGAAATCACGACCGCGCGAACCGACTTCACCAGCGTCCAGACCGTCCGCGGCGACTCCAAGAACGCCACCGAGGCCTTCAAAGCGCTGCCGGACCGGGACGACGTTCGGATCTGGCGCGCGCGTTCTCTGGCGCGGGCGGGTCACCCGCGGACCGGCGCCGCGATGCTCGAAGAGCTAGGGCGACGGGCAGGCGCCCAGGCCACCCGTGCCAGCTTTCTGGCCGCTCTGCTGTGGGAGGGTGAGGGAGAATCGGATCGCGCGCGCGCGCTGTATCTCGGCATCGTGAACCGAGCGCCCCAGTCTTCCTATCGGTCGGCGGCACTCTGGAGGCTCGGCTGGCGCGATTACCGCGAGGGGCGGATGCGGGCAGCGGTCGCCCGCTTCGAGAAGCTCGAGGAACAAGCGAGTGATGCCATCGCCGCACTTCGCGGCCGGTACTGGCGGGTGCGCGCGTTGGAACGAGCGGGCCGAAGCGATGCTGGCGCCCAGTTCGCGACCCTCGCCCGGGAGTACCCGCTGTCCTACTACGGCTGGCGAGCGCGGGCCCGGGCCCAGGCTGCGGGAATCTCTGTGGAGGCGGCGACCGACCCGATCGATCCCGTCGAGATCCGGCGGGGGCGCTCTAATCTCGCGCCGAGTGATCTGGCTCTTCCCCGGATTCTTCTCGAGGCGGGAATGAGCACCGAGTCCCTGGACGAGCTCAATCGGTTGTTCACCCGGGCTCGGGGTCGCGATGACCGCCTGGCGCTCGCCCAGCTCTACGCGGACGCCGGTGATTTTCACCGCCCCCAGCGGCTGATGGTGGATGCCTACACCGAATCGTTGGCCCGGGGCCCGGCGCCCACGCAGCTCGAGCTCTGGTGGCACGCGTGGCCCGCGCCGTTCGGGAGCCACGTCGCCGCCGCCACCGAGGAACGGTCGGAGCTGGAGCCCGCGTTGGTCTATGCGGTCATGCGTGAGGAGAGCGGCTATCGGCCCGCCGCCGTCTCGGCCTCCGGGGCCCGGGGCTTGCTCCAGCTGATGCCGGAAACCGCGGAGCGAGTCGCGAAGGGCGCCGGGTTCGCGAGCCCCTCGGTCGAGGATCTCCTGATCCCGCGGATCAATATTCAGCTCGGGGCCCTGTACCTCGGCGGCCTGGTGCGCCGCTTCGAAGGCCGGACCTCGGCCGTCATCGGGAGCTACAACGCCGGCCCCACTGTCGTGACGCGTTGGCTCGCGGAGGCCAACGGGGAAGACGATGAGTGGGTCGAGGATATTGCCTACGACCAGACGCGCTCGTATGTGAAGCGGGTCATGCGCAGCCTCTACGCGTACCGGGTGTTGTACTGACGGAACCCGGCGCCGCTCCCCCTCTCTGGCGCGACCCCAACAGACCGCGCGCCCTCGATCTGCTGGCCGTGGGTCAGAATTCACTCGACCGGATCTGCGTGGTCGCGGCGGCGCCGGCGATGGGCAGCAAGCACGCTGTCGAGGAGATGCTGGAGCTCCCCGGTGGGCAGGTGGCCACCGCGGCGCTCGCCTGCGCGCGGCTGGGTCTGCGAACGGCCTACGCCGGTGCAGTGGGCGCGGACCACCACGGGGTGACCGTGCTCGAGCCCCTGCGACGGGCGGGGGTCGACGTCTCCGCTGTGAAACGGGTGGTGGGCGCGCGAACCCAGCTGGCCGTCATCCAGGTCGATTCCCACGGCGGCGAACGGACCGTGCTCTGGCACCGCGACCGCTTGCTGCGTCTGCGCCCGTCCGATCTGAGTCGCGCGTCGATCGAGTCGGCGCGAGCCCTGCATCTGGATGGTGGCGATCCCGAAGCGGCCGCCTGGGCCGCGGAGGTGGCTCGCGAGTCCGGCGTCGCGGTCTTCCTGGACGCCGATACCCAGGCCCCGGGACTCCTCGAGCTTCTGGCTCGGGTCGATTTTCCGGTGGTTTCCCGAGAATTCGCCGAATCCTCATCCCAGGGAAGCTCGGCACGGGCGGCGTTGGAAGAGTTCCCGGGCGATGGGCCACTGGTGGTGACGTTGGGGGCGCGAGGTGCCATCGCTCGCTTTGGCCATCGCATCATCCAGAGTCCGGGGTTTCGCATCGAGGCTCGCGACACCACCGGGGCGGGGGACGCCTTCCACGGCGCCTTCATCTGGGGGGTGCTGGAGGGCTGGGATGCGGAAGCGGTGCTTCGCGTCGCCAACGCCGCCGCGGCGATGAACTGCCGGGCCCTGGGAGCCCAGGAAGGCCTACCGACGCGGGAGGAGCTCGAGGCCTTCCTGAAAGAGAACAAGCCGAGGTCCTGGCAGGACGAAGAGTCCGATGCGGACCCCGCTGCAGAGGAGTAAAGGGATGGCTCAGGGTTCAGGAACCAAAGTCTTCGTTTTATTGACGATTCTATCTGTTGCGGGAATAGGCGGAGCCCGAAACTATCAGCGCAACCTCGCCGAGGGGGAGACCCAAGAGGGGCCGTTCCACTCCTACTCGAATGCGGCGCTCGATTCCCTGATCGAGGCCTATCAGAGGGACGTGGAGGCCTACACCAAGACCTATCAGCAGGCGTCCGATCGCCCGCTGGTGATCCATCAAAGCCGCCACATGGACGCCCGTATTCGGGAGTTCGAACGGGTTCAGAGGCTCAGTCGCGACACCCGTCGTGCCGTCGAAGAGCTCGCGAAGCGACAGGTGGCCCTTCAGCAGCTCCAGACCGAAAAGAGCCGGCGCGGGGCCGGTGGGGTCAAGTTGTTCTTCAAGCGACTGCTCTCCCCACCCGGGTAGGGCCCGCGAAAGGGAGGGCGTAGGACCCCGAAAAGGGAAGCGCGTCACTTCGTGTCGGCGTCCTCATCCTGGTCGTATTCTTCTTCGTCCGAAACATCCTCCGGCGAGTCGACGACCACCGTGATTCCCAGCGCGGCCGGATCCGGAGGCCCCTCGACGACAATCGACTCGCCGTCATCGTCGAGCAGCGGCGACATCGCACGATCTCGCTTGCGTCGCCGCTTCTTGGTCACCCCTTTAGACTTGGTCGCGGCGGCAGGTCGATTCCGCTGATCGACCCCGCATTTGGGACACAGGGGCTCTGGACGATTGAGATCGTAGAACTTGGCGCCGCATT
>JACZXC010000408.1 GCA_022571825.1 Myxococcales bacterium
AACCGAGCCTGGTGAACGCGTTGCGCGATGCCGAGCCGGACCTGGGGGTGGTCGTCGCGTTCGGGCAATTCCTTCCCAAGCGCGTCCGCGAGGCCCCGGGTCTCGGCTACCTGATCAACGGTCACGCGAGCCTGCTTCCCCGCTTCCGTGGGGCCGCCCCGGTGGCCAGAACCATCTTGGCCGGTGAGACCAGGACCGGGGTTTCCGTCATGCGCGTGGAGCGGGAGATGGACGCCGGACCCGTGTCACGCGTGCGCGAGATCGAGATCGGCGCCGATGAAACCGCCGGGGAATTGGCAGATCGACTCGCGACTTGTACCGCGGAGGCGATCGGCAAGGCCATCGAAGAGATTGTCGCCGAGACCGTCACCTGGATCGCCCAGGACGACACGCACGCGTCCCTCGCCCCAAAGATCGAGCGCGCCGATGCGCGCCTCGCTTGGAGTCACCCCGCCTCGTCTCTCGTGCGGCGCGTCCGCGCCATGGCGCCCAAGCCCGGCGCCTTTACCAAGCACGGAGACTCGGAACTGCGCATCCTCGCCGCCTGCGTGGAACCCGGATCGGTCGACCGCGCCGCGGGTCGCGTTCATCACCGTTCGGACGCACCCCTTCGCATCGCCACCGGCGACGGTTGGCTGGTTCCCCTTCGGATGCAGCGCGCCGGCGGGCGCGTACTCGATGCCGCCGCCTACCTGCGCGGAAGGCCGATCCCCGACGGCGCCGAGCTCGGCTAGCAGGCCGAGACCTTCTATTTCCGCGGCCTTCGCCCTTGGAGGCCTCCGCGCGGGGGTCTCAGCGACAGCGTTCCTCCGCCCTCTTCCGAAGGCGAGCCCAGTGCCGGAGCACGGGCGATCAGCGAGCGCGAGGGCCGGCTTGGATAGCTGCGGCCCGTTGCTAGACTCGTGTTGCCGCGGACCGCGCACGCCCCCCATCGGTCCTCCCCGAACCGGCGCGCCTGAGGACTCGATCCACAGGTCGCCCCAGGAGAGCGTTGGGTTGGAGACTCGATCTGCCGAGGAACCTCGTATGCGTCCGAACCGAGGCCGCCCCAGGGGCCGTCGCGCGGGGGAACGCCGCCGCGGCTCGGCACCGACGAGGACGCGGCTGCTCGCCCTCCGCGTCCTCGAACGTGTGACTCGGGCCGGCGCCTACGCCGACTTGCTACTGAATGCGAGCCTCGGCCGCAGCGCGCTCAACGCTCCGGATCGCGCCTTTGCGACGGATCTCGTCTACGGAACCCTGCGCTGGCGCGGTCGAATCGACTTCGCGCTCGCCCACGTGCTCGACCGCGACCTGGAGAAACTCGAGCCCCTGGTGGCCACGGTGCTGCGTCTCGGCGCATACCAGCTGTTGTTCTCCAAGAGGATTCCGGCGACGGCGGCTGTCGACGAGTCGGTACGTTGCGTCCGGGCCGCGGGAGCGGAGCGCGCCACGGGTCTGGTCAACGCGGTGCTGCGACGCTTGGCAGCCGAAGGCGAGGCCATCTCGCCTCCCACCCTCGAGGAGGATCCCGTCCAGCACCTCATTCACGCCCTCTCCCTATCCCCGTGGATCGCCAAGCGCTTCGTCGAGTTGTACGGACCGACCGAGGCCGCGTCTCTGGCCCGCGCCTCCAATGACATCCCTCCGATCACGGTGCGGGTCAATCGTCGCCGCGTGGACGTCATGGACCTGCTCACCGATCTGCGCACGCGATTTCCCGAAGCTGCGCGCTGTCGGTTCGCCCGGGACGGAATCGTCCTGGGTCGAAGGGGAAATCCCGCACTCGACCCGGCGTTTCTGGCGGGTCGGTTCACGGTGCAGGACGAAGCCTCCCAGCTCGTGGTCGCGCTCCTCGACCCGCAGCCTGGCGAGCGGGTCCTGGACGCGTGCGCTGCACCCGGCGGAAAGGCGACGGCGATCGCCGAACGCGTCGGATCTGGCGGTCACGTGCTGGCCGTCGATCGCCATGCGGGTCGCCTCGATCTCGTCCGCCGCAGCGTGCGGCGACTCGGCCTCGAAACCGTTCGCTGCGCGGAGGCCGACGCGACCCATCCCCTCAGCGAGGTCACAGCGAGAACGACCTTCGACCGGGTGTTGGTGGACGCACCCTGTTCGGGCCTCGGTACCCTGCGACGCAACCCGGATGCCCGCTGGCGCGTCGAATCCACCGACCCCGCCCGATTGGCCGCCATTCAGCTCGCTATCCTCAAGAATGCGGCCACTGTCTTGAGGCCGGGCGGCGTGCTGGTCTACAGTACCTGCACTCTCCTGCCCGAGGAAAACCAGGAAGTCGTGCAGGCTTTCCTCAGAGATTCCGGGAGCTTCGCGCCGACTTCGCGCGACCAGCTGCCCCTTGAGATTCGGAGCTTGGTCGGCGACGACGGCTTCCTTCAGTGTGCCCCACATCTCCACGATACCGACGGATTCTTCGCCGCCCGCCTCGAGCGCGTATCGTGAGAGCGCGAACACCGCGAATCGCTCCGTCACTCCTGTCGGCAGACTTCGCGCGCCTCGGCGAGGAATTGCATCAGGTGGGCCAGGCGGGCGCCGACTGGATCCACGTGGACGTGATGGACGGCGAGTTCGTTCCGAACATCACGATCGGCCCTCTCGTGGTCGCGGCGGTTCGCCGAGCCACCACTCTTCCACTCGACGTCCACTTGATGATCGAAAGGCCCGAGCGCTTCATAACCGATTTCGCAAAGGCGGGAGCATCCACGATATGCGTCCACGTGGAAGCTTGCCCGCACCTTCACCGAACCCTCGCGCAGATTCGCGAGGCCGGAGCCCGGGCGGGGGTGGCACTGAATCCCTCGACTCCGGCCTCCGCCATCGAACCCGTCCTCGCGGATTTGGATCAGGTTCTCGTGATGACGGTCAATCCCGGATTCGGAGGCCAGAAGTTCATCGCGAGCATGCTCCCGAAGATCGAGATCCTTCGCGGCTGGATCGAGGAGCGGGAACTCGAAGTCGCGCTCGAGGTGGACGGGGGCATCGGCGAAGAGACCATCGCGGGCGCCGCGCGCGCCGGCGCCGACGTATTCGTCGCGGGAACGGCCATCTTCGGCGCCCCTGCCTACGAACCCGCGATCGCCGCCTTGCGCAAGCGCGCGAGCGGGGCGTGAGCGCGTAGCGCCTCTCCCTCGAAGACGGCATACTCGACGGCGCCACTGAGGAAACCGC
>JACZXC010000409.1 GCA_022571825.1 Myxococcales bacterium
GCCCTTCTCAGGATGAATGCGCCCGAAGAAGACCAGGTAGCCATCGGAATCGCTCCTCAGTGTGAACTCGTCCAGGGGGATGCCGTGATGCACGGTTGCCACGTAGTCGAGGTTCGGGCTTCGATCGGCATCGCTGATCGACACGTAGTAGGTGCGCTTGTTGTACTTCTCGAACACCGGCAGGATACCGGGCGACGAGAAGCCGTGGATCGTCGTCACCACCGGTGTCTCGACGAGCCCGCTGTAGGAGAGCGGGAGGAAGTCGAAGTGGTTGTGGATGAGGTCGAACTCATCGGCCCGCTCGAAGACCTCGGCGATGTGCATACACTCCCAGACCTTGGGCTCCAGGCCCCCGTCCTCGGAGTACGGCCGCGCACAGGGTCCCGCCAGCCGCGCCCCCGTGATCGAGTCGGCGGTGGCGAAGAGCGTGACGGCCACCCCTCGCTCAACCAGCCCCTCGGTCAAGAGCGATACAACGCGCTCCCACGGCCCGTAATGTCGCGGGGGGACGCGCCAGGAGATCGGTGCCAGCATCGCCAGGCGCAACCCGGCGCCGAACGGCGGCGGGCGATGGTTCGCGTTTCGCGAGCGGGTCATCGCGCTGGAGGGTGGCACAGGCGCGGGATCTCGTCGCAGGCGTGGCTGCGACAGCGATCGATCACCCCGGGGAGCAAGACTCGAGTCGCGAGAGCAGCTCATCCAGGGGCGTCGTGGCGATGCCGACGCCCGTATCGGAGAAGCCGTAGGGCAGGATCAGCTGCCCGTCGTGAACGATGGCCCCGCAGGTGTAGACGACGTTCGGGACGTAGCCATCGCGCTCGTTTCGCTCGGGCTCCAGGAGGGGTTCGGCAAGCTGCCCGATCACACGCCGCGGGTCTTCCCGGTCGAGCAGCATGGCCCCGATCGCATACTGGCGCATCGGGCCCACGCCGTGCGTGAGCACGAGCCACCCCGCCTCAGTCTCGATGGGCGATCCGCAGTTGCCGACCTGGGTGAGCTCCCATGGGCGGCTGGGCGTCTGCAGCGGGCTTGCGTGGTCCCAGAAATGGATGTCGTCGGACGTCATGAAGTGGATGTTCTCATTATCGTGTCGCGAGAGCATCGCAAATCGTCCGCGGATGCGCCGGGGGAAGAGCGCCATTCCCTTGTTGTGTGCACGCGTCCCGTTGAGCGTCAGAACGCGGAATTCGACGAAATCCTCGGTCTCGATCAGCTGGGGAAGGATCTGGTGCCCGTCGTAGGCGGTGTAGGTCGCGTAGTACCGGGCCGATCCATCCTCTTCGACGAAGCGGACGAAGCGCGCATCTTCCATGCCCCGGCTCTCGTTCGGGCTCGCGGGGAAGATCACGCGCTCGCAGATCGGGGAGTTGGGCGAGAAGACGATCTCGTAGTTTGATGTCGCCAGCCAGTGGATGGTATTGAGGGTCTCGCTGCGCGTCGCCGGGGGGGTGTGCAGGTCTTGCACTGAAGCGACGGCGCTCAACAGCTCCTCGAAGCTGAAGCGTGCCGGAAGCGGATCGAGGACGGCTTGAGAGAGCTCATTCTGGACGCCGAGGTCCTTGAGCTTCAGCGCGAAGACCTCCTTGTCGTAGGAAGGGTTGGGAGCGCGCCGTCCCGAGGAGACGAAGCGGCTCGTGGGGTCGAAGACGATCTTGCCGTCCGACTCGATCACGCCTGAGCGGAACTCGATGGAGGAGAGGTGCCCCTCCCCGATCGCCCGCAGACTCATGATGAAGCGGAGCACGCCTACCGGAAGCCCGGACTGATCCAGTGCCGGAACGAGCGAGGGATTGCAGAGCGAGGCGCCCTCGATCGAGTATTCGTGGGTGAAGTAGGCGCCGACCAGCCGTTCTCGTTCCCGGGAGAGCGGCTCGGTGCGCTCGAAGCGACGCGACACCAGGAGAAAATGATCTGCGAGCACGCTCTCGAAGTCGGGGTGTCGGGAAGAGAAGGCGGCCCGAACCGCCTCCCAGGCGGCGGGAATCTCCTCCTCCGGGAGCGCGAGGACGCGGTCGAGGACGAGTCTCACGCGAGACCGCCCGTCTACGAAGGTTTCCTCGCCCGGCAAATAGGGCCGGAGGATGACCCGCTGCGGGTCGGGGAGAAGCCGGTGCTGCGTCCTCGTTACGCTTAGCCGATCCGTCTTCGCCTTCATCCGCTTCATGGCAGAACGGTCCCTTTGTGTAGCTGGGGGCGACTCATGACGCAGGCGGTCACCTTAACTCGTCTGCTATCGGCAGGTCGGAACCGTCGGATGAGCAGTTCGATTCGAAGCGGTACCCTTGGAGGGAGGGACGTTGCACGCGATCTACGCCGCTCTCAGGGGATCCGGGGAAACGGTCAGCGGTCGATCTCCGCCGGGATGCGTGGCGCGCGAGCCCCGCCGGCTGTGAACTCTCCCGCCAGAATGTCGCGCGGCTCGTCCCGCTCCGCCTGGGTGTCCTTGCCGTCGATCCCCGCGCCCGCCTGGTCGAGCATCGTGAGCAGCGCGAGGAGGAAGGAGACGGTGCTCTCGGCGCCCTGGTTTTCGTTCACCCCGCTCGCCTCCAGGCCATCCCGGCAGCCCGCTGTCGAGAAGTCATACAAGGACAGTCCGAGACGGTTCGCCCCGAGGAACCACTCGAAGGACTCGCGCATTCGCGCGAGATATCGGGAATCGCCGGTGGCGGTGTAGGCGCCGTCGAACGCCAGGACAAACGCGGCTGCGTCGATCGGTTGTTCGTCGACGATTGCCCGCTCGCCTCCACGAGGATACCACCCGGCGTTCCCGATCAGCGCGAGATGCCCCTCCGCGAAGCAGACGGACTCGAGGAACTCCAAACTCTCGCGGGCGACGCGCAGCGCCGTCTGATCGCCCGTGACCGACGAGAGCCGGAACAGCGCCAGCGGGAGCATCGCGTTGTCGTAGACCAGCTGCGGCTCGAACCACCGCCACTCCGGATCCTCCTCCTGCTCATATCGCTGCACCAGTGCGTCCCCGAGCGACTCGAGCGTGGCGGATGCGACGGTGCTTCCCGGCTCAGCCTGCAGGTAGGCGTGCAGCCCCAGAATCCCGAGTGCGCACCCGCGTGGGCCGAATCCGAGGGGGAGGGTGATGGCTCGGTCGAACATCTCTCGGGCGAGGAGCCGGCTGCCGTCTTCGGGCGCCCATCGCA
>JACZXC010000041.1 GCA_022571825.1 Myxococcales bacterium
CCCTGGTCGCAGCGGGTGGTCTTGCGCGCGCCCAAGCCACCTGGCTGCTCGCGCAGCAGAAGATCGAGGGAACGTTCCTCCAGAATCGCATCCTCGCGCGACCGTCCGATGTCGTCGTGACGACCAACCCGCTCCTGACGCAACACCTGGCGCCCTTGTGGCATCGCAAGCGTCTGCTGCTCATGCAGACCGAAGCCCAGCTGATTCAGCTCGCCCGCCGACTCGCGAGTCACGAGATCCGCGAATTCGTCCTACTGGTACCCCCATCCAGCCCAGTCCTCACCGGGATCCCGGGAATCCGCTGCCGACCCGCCGGGCGGCATCGTGGCTCGCGGGTTCACTACCACGATCTGGATCTTCAAGAGTGCGACGTCACGTCTCGCACTTCCGCACAAGAGGGATGAGACCATGACCCGAGACCGGCCGCCGGCGGCCCGCCCGCGCCTTCGGGCACTGGCGACCGCGATCTTCGCCACCCCGCTCCTCTGCGCGCAGGCGCCGCACCCCGCGCACGCCCCCTTACCCGAGGCGATCGCGCCCGAGTGCCAACTGTCGCTCGCGCGCATCCTCCTGCGCGGCCACGGGCAGTTGGTGGCTCCACTCGAGGAGGCGAGTTCCTGCAGGCTCACGGTGTACCAGGGGCCCCGGACTTCCCTGTATACGAACCGCCCCTATCACACGGAAACCCGGATCGAGGCGCTGGCGGGGCACGTCTTCTGTCAAACGGCGCGGCACGGAAAACGGTCGTGGATCGTTGAGGTCACGCACGCGACGCAGCTGCTCGCTCTCGGAAACGACGGCCACCAGCTCGCAGCGACCGGATGGCGCCGGCTCGACGAGAGCGTGCGGGTCGAGGCTGCCGGTGCTCGTTTCGACGCACTCTACGCCAAACGATTCGCACCGGGCCGCTACCTGATCCGCCAGGACTTCTCGCGCACACCCCCTCCCCTCTTCTGGCGAAGTGAGCACGTCCGCATCGTGCGCTAGGGGGCCGGCTCGGAGAGTCGGCGTTCTCACTCCGAGACATGACGCAGGGCTTGCCGGAGTGCCCGGTAGCGCTGCGTCGAGAAGCCATCGGTGGTCTCGAGCGGCTCGAGGACGGTCGAGACCGCGGCAGCGCCGACGCGGATCATCTTCTCGACCTCGATCTTCGATAGGTCGTCGAGGCGGTCCTCGGGCCCGGTGTCGATGAGAATCAGGTCCTCGGCCTGGATCAAGCCGCCGCCGAAGACCTGGTTCCCGCGGGTGGCTGCGAAGGCGCGAGTATTGGTGTGGAAGACCGACTCGCGCACCTCCACGCGCGCCCCGTCGCGACTCGTGATTCCCACACTGCAGCCACGGAGCAACGAGCCGCGAAGGCGCACGGTCGCCCCTTCGGTGGCGTTGAGACAACGGCGGCCGGCGCGATGGAAGATCGAATCCTCGATCGAGACGTCGGACCCGGAGAGCTCGAGCGCGTCGCCCCGTTGCCCGCCCGCGAACAGCGACCGGCGGATCGATCCCTCGCTGTGGTCGAGGTCTGCGCCGTCGGCCGCGTTATCGGCGAAGCGCGTGTCGCGGATCACGACCCGACCGTGGCGCACGCTGAGCGCGT
Source organism: Myxococcales bacterium (assembly GCA_022571825.1). Lineage (GTDB taxonomy): Bacteria > Myxococcota_A > UBA9160 > UBA9160 > SMWR01 > JACZXC01. The sequence continues at coordinate 1,595 of JACZXC010000041.1, forward strand.
CACTCGCCCGCGCGCCCGTGAGCGTTGCCCACTCCAGCGTGAGATCCGCGTGGTGCACGGAGAGCTGGCCGGTGTACTCCACACCCCCGAGGTAATCGCCAGCTCCCCCCTCGATCACCACGTGTCGCATCTCGACCCGGGGCCGGGGCGACTCCACTCCCGGAATGCTGACGCCGCGCCCCTGAACCGCGAGCGTTCCCCATGGCTCCTCGCCGGACGTTCCCCGCACGCTGACCGGCCTCTGCGGCTCGCCCAGCACGGCGAGCGGACCGCGCACGAGAATGGATCGCCCCGGATGGATCCGAAGCTCGACGCCTGCCTCGAGCACCAGGCCGTATCCCGGGGGCAGGATCAAGTCCTCGACCACCCGGTAGCTCCCCGCCGTCACGATCAGCCGCCGCGTCCGGCGATCCAGACGCGGGGAATTGCCGGGGCCCGCGCGCACGAGTCGTCGAACCAGCGCATTCGCGAACGCCTCTACCCCCTCAGCAGCGGCGCGTCCATAGCGAGAATCGCGCTCGCTCACGAAGCCGGTGATGTGCTCGGCCGGCACGGGCTCGCCAGTGATGAGATTGGTGAGGCGCGGCTCGAGCGCATCGAGAAGCTCCCAGGGAACTTCCCCGAAGCGCTCCAGGCCGGCGAGCACAAAATCCAGGCGCGCGGTCGCGAAGTGCACAGTGTCATGCGGGACCGGGTCGAACCGTACGTCGGTCGCGAAGCGCAGCCGGCCCTGCTTCACCACCGCCGCGACCTCCGCGGTCTCCTGGCGCAGCTGCAGGCCAAGCGCCGCTTCTACCCGCGCACCCTCCGCGGGAAGCGGCGCTTCGAAACCCTCCAGCACGACGGGAACGACGCTGTAAACGGTGAGCGCGATCTCGGCCTCGTCCGCTCCCACGACGGCGATCAGGCACTCGACCCACACCGAGCGCAGGTAACCGCCGATGGCGGCAGCCGTGGTCTCGAGCCGCGGCCGTACCTCCGAGACGTCCAGATCCAGCGCCCTCAGCGCCGTCGACCCGGCGATCCGTTCGACCGACGCCGCCAGATCCGGAACCTGCTCGGCGACCCGGAACAGCCGCCTGTACAGGGCCTCGCGCAGACCGGGCTCCGTCACGACACGACGCGTGAGGGGCACCGGAAGAAACACCTCGATGCTCGTCGTCGCGAGAATCTTCAGGTCTTGGCGCTCCCGTGGAACGAAGAAGGGCAGCCGCGCTCGCTGCCCGTCCGAGATCGGCAGGCGGTTGCTCGCGAGCACCTCCCAAGCGCCGAGGACCTCGGCCAACGCGATCAGACGCGCAGCATCCCCGCCGGCCAGCTCCGTGAAGGTCGTCGCCGCAGCGCGGCCGGGGAGCGATGGCTCAAACACCAGGGCGAGCCGGAAATCATCAGCGACTTCGCCACCACCGATCTTCGCCAGTCGATTCGGCAGCAGGTCTCCGTGCGCCAGCCCTTCCGTTCGCGAGGCCGCGTGGTACTGCAGGAGCGCCGCGTCGGAGGCGAGGACGAGGCTGCCGACGGGCTCGCCGCCGCGCACCCGACTGAAGTCGAAGGTCACCCAGGGTCGGAGCGGCGAAGCACTCAGGCGCCTGCGCAACCAGACGGGGCGGCGGCTCCACCCTTCTCGCCAGGTGCCTTCGATCCAGCCCGACCGCCCCGGGTCGAACTCCGCCGATTCGATGGTGACCACCTCCCGCGCGGCCAAGCGGAGCGTCGCGAGGATCGCGATGGCGGCCAGCGCCCCCAGCCCGGCGAGCGCCCACTTCCCGCGAATCTGGCCTCGACTCATCGCTTCCGAGCGATCTCGGCTCCGGAAGCCGCGTAGGGTGCGAGCAGCTCCAGGTTCTTCCGGAACATGCCACCCAGCCTCTTCGTCTCGGCGCGCAGGCGCTCATCCTCGGGGTGGAGCCGGACGAGGCGGGCGTGAATGCGGTCGAGCTCCGCGGCGTAGACGCTGCCCTCGCGCAGCAGCTCACCCAGCGCGGCGTCCCGCGCGGCGCGCACGCCGGGAATCGCCTCGAACACGGCGCGGAACATGTCGTCGTCGGGCTCGAGCAGCGCCGCCAGCGTCCCTCCCCTCTCCTCCCAGCGCTCGCGCAGCGACATCAGGCGCGTGTCCCACGGCATGAACTCGAACTTTCCCGACGAGGGATCCAGGTACAGCCGCGTGTTGTCGCCAAACGCCAGCGAGTGTTTGCTGCCAAAGAAGTCCTGGAGCGCCACGTAGCGCGCGAAATTCTCGAGATCGAGGTAGAGGCCCGCCCGCGCGGCGATCTCCTCGAGGCTGCCCTCGCTCAGCAGGGCGTAGAACTCGGCCGCATAACCCAGCTGCCGGCGGGCGATCTCCGGATTGCGGCGATCGAAGGTGCGTCGCTGCTTGATCTGCCCCAGGCTCGAGATCGGCGGCCTCTCGCGGGTGCCCGGCTTCTCGAACCAGACGGTGTGGTAGCGCTGGCCGAAGTAGAAGGTCCAGTTGGCGGCGAACGTGAAGATCGACGAGGGCTCCCGACCCGTCCTCTGGAGGTACTCGCGTGTGGGGTGCTCGTTCTCGTAGTACAGCCCGACGTCCTGATCATTGATTGCCAGGCTCACGAAGCGGCCGGGGAAATACGCGAGTCCCAGATCGTCGGCGACCCGGGTCTGCAGCAACTCGACGCCATAGTGCTTGTCCCAGGGGATGATGAGGTTGATCTCCTTGCGTCCCTGGAAGAGCCGGTCTGTGAACTTCAAGCGGTAGGAGATCTGCTCGCCCCGCCAGTGGATCGGAAGATCCCCGCGGATGCGCAGGCGCACCGGGTAGCGCTCCCCGGCATGCTCGAATCTGGCCGGGATCCAAAGTCGCTCGCCGGGGGGCAGGAAATTCATGTCGTAGATGCGGTCGCGAAAATCCTGGAGCGCGCGCAGCGGCTCCGGCTCGATCCGAAGTCGGTAGGCCAGCAGCGGCGCCAGCTCGGCCGCCCGGGACCCGCCCACGATCAGCAGGAGCAGCAGCACCACGACCCAATCGATCGCGAGCACGCGACTTCTCGACGGCATCGACGCTCGTCCCGACGGCCCCGATACGCGGTCTACCCGCCGCCAATTCGGGGGCGCACCGTGGGCGCCGGAGCGGCGCCGAGAGCCGGGCCCTTCTTACCACACTGCCGGATCCAAAACCGAGTGGCTCGAACCGAACCTGTCCGTGATCGGATGAGTATAGTGACGGCGCAACGCTGCGGCCGACCCGAGTCCCGGAATGCCCGTCATGCGCGATGGGCGATCGGCCCGAAGAACCGGGGTGCCAGACATGGGCGTCGTCGTCACAGACCTGACTCGATGGGGAAGCCGGTGAACTCAAACGGGATCGAGAACGGATTTGGCGATCCCAAGGCGTATCGCGAGGCGATCGCTCTCGTGGCCGTCGCCGCCCTTGCCGCCGTGCTGGCCGGGTGTCGCCCGGAGGACTCCGACCCGCCGGTTCCGGACCCGCGTCCCAACATCGTGATCATCCTCGTCGACGATCTGGGCTGGAACGACGTCGGGTACCACGGGAGCGAGATCCGCACTCCGTTCATCGACCGCCTCGCGCGCGAAGGGGTGAGGCTCAGTCGCTTCTACGGGACCCCGATCTGCACTTCGACGCGCGCGGGGCTCATGACCGGGCGCTCGCCGATGCGCTACGGCCTCATCTACGCGGTGATCCAGCTCTGGACCAACTACGGCCTGCCTTTGGACGAGCACATCCTGCCCGAGTCCTTTCGAGCGGCTGGCTATGCGACGGCCATGGTCGGAAAGTGGCAGCTCGGCCACGATCATGTGCGGCAGCTCCCCTTCAATCGCGGATTCGATCACTACTATGGGATGGTGCATGGGCCCATCGACTACTTCACACACGTCGTGGGCTTCGGACCGACAGTCACCGGGGCGGTCGACTGGCAACGAAACGGCCGTACCGTGTACGAGGACGGATATGCCACCGATCTATTGGCCCGGGAAGCGGTCCGTCTGATCGAGACGAGGGACCGGGGCCGACCCCTCCTGCTCTACCTGGCCTTCAACGCGGCTCACTCACCACTCCAGGCACCGCAGAACCTGATCGATTCCTATGCGGAGATCGCCGACGAGCGGCGCAGAATCTTCGCGGCGATGGTGGAATCGATGGATGCCGGCATCGGATCCGTTCTGATGGCGCTGGAGCGGGAGGGGATCTCCGACAATACTCTCATCCTCTTCTTCAGCGACAATGGCAGCCATCAGACCTGGGGTCGAACCGAGCCGCTCCGGGGCGGGAAGGGGACCGTCTTCGAGGGCGGAATCCGGGTCCCGGCGATCGTGCACTGGCCCGCGGGTCTGGAGGGGGGTCGGGAGGTGTCGCACGCCTTCAGCAACCTCGACGTCTTTCCGACCTTGGCCGCAGCCGCTGGAGTCCCTCCGCGAAACGAGAAGCCCTTTGATGGTCGGAACGTGTGGCCGCAGATCCAGGGCGGGGACGCCCTTCCCGCCCGGGATCTGTTCTTTGCGGTCGAGCAGTCCGACGATTTTTGGTTCGCGGTCCTCCATGGCGAGTGGAAGCTGGTTCGCATCGAGAGCAAACGCAACGATCAGGCGAAGAACCACCTCTTCCAGATCGAAGAGGATGTAAGTGAAGCCAATGACGTCTCCGCTGCGCATCCCGCTATCGTGACTGGCTTGATGCAGCGACTCATCGAATGGCGCAGGCTTCATCCGTCGACCGGGATTCGGCGCAACATCAAACCGCACCCGGGTTGGGTCCCACCCGAAGACTGGGCCTCGGGTGTGCGCCAATAGTCGTCTCCACCGGGATTCGCGATCTTCCGGCTCCGCCCCAGCCGCTGGCACGTGGCATACTCTTGGGATGCGCTCCGCGCGCGAGGCCGTCGCCACTGGAAGGAGTTCTACCTGCGCGCGCACTTCCTGCGACCGAAGGGCACGCTGATCCAGGTGCTGCGCACCGACAAGGCGGCGATCCAGAGCGAGACTCCCGAATTCAAGACATGGCCGGGCTTCGACCCGGCCTTCGACTCCCACCCGCAGCCCGTCGGACTCGTCGGCCTGCGCGTTGCGACCCGCGACATCGCAGCGACTGAGCGCTCCGAACGCACCGGGTGGCACGGGCTCGCGATGAAGGCCGCCGGTCCTCCCAGCCGGACGGACCTCAGGCTCCAGGTGGATTGAGGGCCTACTTACCGCGGAAGACACCTCGAGCCGGCATTGCGAGGACCCCGAGCGGTCCGAGCGATTCGCGGGTACCGGGCAGGCCGATGTGCACCCGATCATTCGACGTGGCGTCGGCATAGGTGCCGAAGAACCGATCCCAGAACGAGAAGATGGTCCCATAGTTCGAGTTCAGCAGAGGTTTCTCCTGGCTGTGATGGCGGCGGTGCAGCGCCGGCAAGATGAACGTGCGACCCAGTGCGCGTTCGAGCCCGAGCGGGAGGCCGATGTTGCCGTGTTCGAAGAAGTTGGCGAACGCAAAGACCACCTCGAAAGCGATGACGCCGACGATGGGGACGCCCAGGGCGACGATCGCGGCCAGGCGCAGGGGGAGCGCGAGGAGCAGCTCGCCCGGGTGGAAGCGCAGTGCAGTCGTTGTCGTAAACGCGGGGTCGGAGTGATGCACCTGGTGGAAGCGCCACAGGAGCGAGACGCGGTGATTGGCACGGTGCCAGCCGTAGGAGACGAGGTCCAGCCCCAGGATACTCACGGGTATGGCGATCCAGAGGGCAGCCTCCGTCAGATGGAGCGCCCCCGCGTCGTTCGTGTCAGCCCACCGAGATACGGTGCAGGCGCAGCCGACACACAGCAGGCCCAGGATGACGGCGTTCAGCCCCCAGAGGCCGCCGTTCGTGCGCCAGCTACCCTGGTGGGGGTCATGTGGTCTCCAGTGCTGGATCGCGACGGCGAGACCGAGCGCCAGCACAAAACCGATCGACTTGACCACCTGGAACTCGGCCTCGGTCATGGAGTTCATTGGGTCCAGTTCCACGTCACCCAAAGGCTTGCCACGAAGTCAGGGGCTTGGCTCGTGAGGCCCGTATGCACGCCCGTTCGGACATCGACCGGACCGAGCCGTGCAATGACCCGACGCCGAGCCGAAGCTGAACGGATCAGCCTGAACCTGCTTTGCAAAGATTTCAAGGCCGGATCGAAAACGACTTATCTGAAACTCACTGAGGCTGCTCGCTCACCAGCCGCGCTCGGTCTCGCTCGGGCGCGCGTCGACAAAGCCTCCTGCGTTGATGTGAATCCGGAATTCCTTTCGACGAAAGGTGGCGAGGGGCTCGGATTCGAGACCGCTTCCACTGTGCTCCGAGGACACGGGGAGGAGAGCGAGGGTTTCGAGTCCAAAGCTCCAAGAGCCCCGGACCGGGATCCGCGATGGGCAGATCGATCAGGAATAGGGGCTCGGCAGTGCCAAGCTCCGCTCGGCAGCTGGAAGCTCATCGCCGCTCAAAGAAGCTGGTCTTTGAGCCGTTGCAGCGCAGCCTCGAGTTCCTGCGTGAGTTCCAGACGGACTCGCTCACTCCGTATCTGGCGTGCGCTCCATTCGATTGCGAAGTTCTCGCCCTTGTCTTCCACGCGCACGGCAAAAGGCCCGCACCCGGGGCCGCGAGAACGCCTCGGGTAGCTTTACTCTAGAATCTCCTTGAATAATGTGTCGGTAACCCGATGTTTTGATGGCTATCCCGGCGTGGGCCCATAACGCCGATCTCTACCGAATGGGATTCGCCAACCGGGCGCCCGCTCGTGATCCGGGACCTGATCGTCATGCTGCAGTCGATGACCTCAACCGTAGTCCGGTGATTCCGGCTCCGGAGCCAGACTCGACTCCAACGATGTCCCCGGCGGATTGTTCCGCGTTGCCGCGGCACGCGCGCTGCTTGGCGGTGATTCGCTTCCTCTTCATGGTCCCTCTCCCTCAGCAGTTCAGGCCGATCAAGGTCCGAAGTGCTGCCTCCCCTGGGGGCCTGGACCCCGGGGTGAACCTTTCCACAGCGCGCTAAGGCCCCCCGGACGGATCGCCGATATCTCCCAAGGGCGCCCCCCTCGCTCTGGCTGCACTGCATCAGGGAGGGACGCATCGTGAAATTCGAGAACGTTTCGATCGCAAGCGTCCGGCATTTCGACGCACCGCACCGAATCACCTCTGCCGAGCTTGACGAACAGCTCATGCCGACCTTGGAGCGCTTGGATATCCCGCCGGGCATGTTCGAGGCCGTGACCGGCATCACCGCGAGGCGTTTCTGGGATGCGGGAGTACAGCCGAGCGAAGTCGCGTCTGAGGCCGCCGAACGTGCCATCGAAGAGGCGGGGATCAACCGCGATCGCATCGGAATCGTGGTCAACACGTCGGTGTGCCGCGACTACATCGAACCATCGGTGGCCTGCTTGGTGCACGGGAATCTCCAGCTCGGTGAGCACTGCGTCAATTTCGACGTCGGTAACGCCTGCCTCGGTTTTCTCAATGGGATGGACATCGTTGGAAACTTGATCGAGCGACGTGAGATCGAGTACGGGATCGTGGTGAACGGCGAGGGCAGCCGCTTCATCATCGAGACCACGATCGAGCGAATGCGCCAGGAATCCTGTGACGAAAAAATGTTTCGGGAGCAGTTCGCTGTCCTGACCCTGGGTTCCGGTGCGGTGGCGATGGTCCTGACCCACACAGACCTCGCCGCCGATGCGCCGCGCTACCTGGGTGGGGTCAAGCTTGCCGCCACCCAGCACAACCGGCTCTGTACCGGCCAGGTAGACGAGATGAAAACTCACACCAAGAAGCTCCTCCTGGCCGGACTCGAGGTATCGGCGAAGGCATGGTCGGTCGGACAAAAGTACCTCGGTTGGTCCAGCGATGACGTCGACGAGTTTGCGATGCACCAGATCAGCAAGGTGCACTCCGCGCAGCTCATCGAAACCCTTGGCGTCGATCCCGAGAAATGTCACCTCATCTTCCCCGAGTTCGGAAACATCGGCCCGGCGGGAGTGCCCACGGTGCTCTCCAAAGCACTTGATGCGGGACGGATCCAGCCGGGAGACAAGGTACTTCTGGGCGGAATCGGAAGCGGAATCAACTGCACGGCGGCCGGCATCCTCTGGTAGGCATGCGCGTCCCGACCTCGCTCTATCCGTTCGAGGGCCGGTACTTCGACCTGGACGGACTGCGCTACCACTACCTCGACGAGGGCCGGGGCGAGCCGGTCGTGATGCTCCACGGCAACCCCACCTGGTCGTTCTACTACAGAAACCTGGTGCGCGGGCTTCGCGACAGGTATCGGATCATCGTGCCGGACCACATCGGCTGCGGCTTGTCCGACAAGCCCGACGACTCGCGTTACGAGTACTCTCTCGAGCGCCGCGTCGCGGACTTCAGCGCACTCATGGACGGCCTCGATCTCGAAGCGAAGCTGACGTTCGTGTTGCACGACTGGGGCGGCATGATCGGAATGGTCTGGGCTGTTCGGAATCCCAACCGCGTACGACGCATCGTGGTGCTCAATACCGCGGCGTTCCATCTGCCGGAGACCAAGAAGCTTCCGGCGTCGCTGTGGTGGGTGCGCAATACCTCGCTGGCTGCGTTTCTGGTGCGGCGCTTCAATCTCTTTAGCCGAGGCGCCACCTGGGCGTGCTGCACACGAAAGCGCCTCTCCCGGGAAGTGCGGGATGCCTACTGTGCCCCGTACGACAGCTGGGCGAATCGAATCGCAACTCTTCGCTTCGTTCAGGAGATTCCCCTGAGGGCTGGAGACCGAGGCTACCAATTGATCAGCGAGGTCGAGAGCAAGCTCGGACTCCTTGCCGAGAAGCCCGTACTCATCTGCTGGGGTGAGAAGGATTTTGTCTTCGACCATCACTTCCTCGAGGCTTGGCTCAAGCACTTCCCCAGCGCCGAGGTTCATCGCTTTCCGGACTGCGGCCACTATGTCCTCGAAGACGCTGGCGAAGAGATCCTCGCCCTGGTCGAGGGCTTTCTGGCCGATTCCTCGAGTTCATGAGTGAGCGATCCATGAGTACGGGATGCGGCGATGGCTTCGCCAGCATCGCGTCAGCCTTGCCGCGGAGGGCGGCCCTCCAGCCGAACGCCCTGGCCATCGTGTGCCCCCGAGGTCGCGATCGGCAGGGCAAGCTTCGCACCTCCCACTACAGCTATGCCGAGCTCGACGCTCAAAGCGATCTGATCGCCCGGGGACTCACGGCCGTAGGGGTGGGGCGAGGCGTCCGCACCGTTCTGATGGTTCGCCCCAGCCTGGAGTTTTTTGCGCTCAGCTTTGCCCTGCTCAAGGCCGGTGCCGTTCCGGTCATGGTCGACCCCGGCATCGGCCTCAAGCATTTGAAGACCTGTCTTGGAGAGGCCCAACCCGAAGCCTTCATCGGAAATCCGCTGGCGCACGCCGCCCGTGTAGTTCTGGGCTGGAGTCGGGACACGATCAAGACCCGGATCACGGTAGGCCGGCGCCTGTGCTGGGGAGGCCGCACCCTGGAGCAGGTCAAAGCCATCGGGCGCAGCCTGCCGGCTCAATCGATCCCCTCGGTCGGCGAGCGCGACGTGGCAGCCATCGTCTTCACCAGTGGGAGCACGGGCATCCCGAAGGGGGTCATCTACGACCACGGCAACTTCGCCGCCCAAGTGGAGATGATCCGCGCGCTGTACGACATTCGGCCCGGGGAAGTCGACCTGCCCACCTTTCCGTTGTTCGCGCTTTTCGATCCGGCACTGGGCATGACCACGATCCTGCCCGACATGGACCCGACGCGGCCGGCGCAGGTAGATCCCCGCAAGATCATCGCGGCGGTCCAAGACTTCGCTGTCACGAACATGTTCGCCTCGCCGGCCCTGCTGAACACGGTGGGGCGATACGGAGCAGAACGGGGAGTGACGCTGCCCTCTCTCAAGCGGGTTATCTCCGCCGGCGCGCCCGTTTCCGCTGCGGTGATGGAGCGCTTTCTCTCGATGCTCGGGCCGGATGCGACGATCGTCACTCCCTATGGCGCCACGGAGGCGCTTCCGGTGGCGTCCATCGCCAGCGACGAGGTGCTCGGCGAGACCCGCAAACGAACCGACCAAGGCGACGGAATCTGCGTGGGCCGCCCCGTCGCGCCCGTGCAGGTGTCCATCATCCGAATCCACGACGGTCCGATCGAGACCTGGGACGACGCGCTCTGCGTTCCCCCCGGCGAGGTGGGGGAGATCGTGGTGAAGGGCCCGCCGGTCACGCGCGCCTACTACGGAAGACAGTACGCGACCGAGCTGGCCAAGATCCGGGATGCTGCGGGAGACGGCTTCTCTCATCGCATGGG
>JACZXC010000042.1 GCA_022571825.1 Myxococcales bacterium
CTCGCGTTTCCGCCCCAACCCTCATCCTGTGGGCAGTCCGCGGCAACTTTTCGCGCCCGCACTTCGAAAACCTCGCCGCACGCATGCCCGATGCGCGCGTCGTCGATGTCGAGTCGGGCCACCTCGTGCCCATGGAGTGCCCGGATCGGATCGTCGAAGCGATCCTGAGTGAGGCGGCCGAGTCCGAGCCCGGATCCGAAATGGCCTCGGATTCGGGCCCGCCTTTCGCCTCCCGCGGCCTTCGCCCTTGCGAATAGCGATAACCCGCTGCGAGGCGAGCCGCAGGCTCGCCGTGCGGGCAGGCGGGCTCTGCCCGCCGATAACCCGCCAAACGAGCCATGAGCCGCAGTCCCCCTCGCCGCATCTGGGGGCGTTCCCCGCCGTACGCAATGCCGGATTGGGGCGAGCGAACGTGAGGTTCAGAACTCGACGGGATAGTCGCGGTGCGTCCAGCCGCTGAATCCCTCGGCCATGGAGACGACCCGCTCGAATCCCATTTCCTGAAGAGTCTGGGCCGCCAGCGCGCTGCGGTTGCCGCCTCCGCAGTACACCACCAGCTTTCGCGAGCGATCGGCCAGCCAGCGATCGCGCTTGGGGTGATCAAGGTCGGCGCGAACTTCGAGAAAACCGCGGGGAATGTTCCGCGCGCCGGGGATCCGACCCGCTGCGAACTCGTCGGGCTCACGCACGTCGACGATGTGCCAGCCCTCGTGGTCGGGGGCGTCCAGCAGCCGCTTGGTCTCTTGCGGCGAGATCTCATCGACGCGCAACAGTGCCGCGTTCACGAAGTCGGCCAGGGATTTCCCGCGTGATCCGGCCACGCTCCGGTCAGCTCAGGTACAGGGCCACGATGGCCGCGACGGCGAAGCCGAGGACGCAGACCTGAAACGGACGGTCGAGGAACGCCACCTCCTCGGGTTTCTCGCCGTAGCCACCGGTCTCCACCAGGAGGTGGTACCGGAACAGTGCGAACAGGACGAAGGGGACCGTCAGCCACAGCAGGGAAAAGTCGGCCTCCGGCTGCTTCTGAAGGTCCAGCACGTAGAGCGCGTAGCTGATCAGAGCGGCGGCCATCGAGGTGGCGGTGAAAGCGTCCAGGGACGATTTCGTGTAGCTCTCCAACACCGGCCGGACGCGGGCCGCACCCTCGTTGAGGGCCGCCATTTCGGCCTTTCGCTTGGATAGCGCCAGAAAGAGCGCCAGGAACAAGGTGCACACGATGAACCAATCCGAGGAGGGGACGTCGATCGCAAGGGCGCCGGCCACCGCCCGCACCACGAAGCCCGAGGCGATCAGCATGACGTCGAGGATGACGATGCCCTTGCCGACGGCGGAGTAGAAGTGGGTCAGTCCCAGGTAGATTGACACCGCGGTGCCGAAGCGCGGCCCTATCCAGAAGGAGAGCGCGAGGGCGGCGGTTGTGAGCGCGATGGCCAGCGCCGTTGCCACACCCGGTGTCACCACTCCCGCTGCGATCGGACGGTGACGCTTTTCGGGATGCAGTCGATCCCGCTCGGCGTCGAGCAGATCGTTCACGACATAGACTGAGGAAGAAGCCAGGCAGAAGCCCGCGAAGCCGAGGATCGCCAGGGCCAGGGCGTCCGGAGCAAAGAGTTTCTTGGCGAAGACCAGGGCGGCGAACAGCAGGAGATTCTTCATCCACTGGGTCGGGCGCATCAGGCGGAGGAGGGCCCCGGTTGTACTGACAGGGGAGGCCTCGGCGCCGGAAGCGGTCCCCGAAACTCCATTGCGCGGTGCGAGATCGGACACGGCAGCTCCTCGTCCGTGATTCTACTCGATGGGTCGACGGGTGCAGGTCGGTCCGGCGATTCCGAGCTTGCGCAGACACCGCCCAAGCGGCGCGATATCATGCGAGCTGACCGATGACTGGGAGCAGACCGGGAGCAACATGGAGCACCCCGCCGCCATCCGTCCCGAGGAGCATGCGGTCTTCGATCCTCAGAAGATGGGCAAGGCCACCTTGTTCCGTTCCGAACGCGTACTGGTGGGCCTGAATGCGTTCGAGCCGGGGCAGGAACACAAGCTCCACGCCCACACGGGAATGGATAAGGTGTATCAGGTGCTCACCGGTTGCGGTGTGTTTCTCCTGGAGGATCGGGAGATCCCGATGGAGGCCGGAGTGATGCTCGTCGCCCCGGAGGGCGTGGCCCATGGAATTCGCAACACGGGAACCGAGCGCCTGGTGGTACTCGCGATTCTGACACCGTCACCCTAGGAGAATCTTCGGCCATGGATGCCCCCCTCGCAGGCGTTCGCGTGGTGGAAGTCGCGCACTTCGTGGCGGTTCCGGCAGCGGGGGCGTTGCTCGCCGACCTGGGCGCCGACGTGCTCAAGGTCGAAATTCCCAAGGGCGAGATCTACCGCCACGGTCGTCCCCGCTTTTCCGGCTATGACTGCGATTTTTCCGAGAGTCCCCCCTTTCAGATGGACAACAAGGGGAAGCGGTCGATCGCCCTGGACCTCACCAACCCCGAGGCGCGAAAGGCATTGCTGCGTCTGATCGATGGCGCGGAAATCTTCATCACGAATCTCCTGCCCGCGCGGCGGGTCAAGTTCGGGCTGGATCACGAGACCCTGCTGGCGCGACACCCGAGGCTTCTGGTGGGCGGGATCAGCGGCTACGGGCACGGTGGCGACCGCGAGAACTGGCCGGCCTTCGACTACACAGCCTACTGGGCGCGAACCGGAATGATGGACACGATGCGCGACGAGGGAGTGCCGCCGTCGTTGCAGCGTCCCGCAGTGGGGGACCACGCCGCGGCGGTGAACCTGGTCTGCGGCCTTCTCTGTGCCATGCGGCTTCGCGACGCCACGGGCAAAGGCCAGTACGTGGACGTATCGCTGCTCCAGACGGGCCTGCACATCCTGGGTACGGACGTGGCCAACGCGCTGGTGACGCGGAAGCCCGCCCAGCGCCACGACCGCCGCTGCCCGATGAACCCGCTGTGGAACAGTTACCCCGTAGCCGGGGATCGGTGGCTCCTGCTGGTGATGATCGAACCGGATCGCTATTGGCCTCGGCTCTGCGATGCGATCGGTCGTTCGGAGCTGTGTACCGACCCGCTATACGAGGACGCGTGGAAGCGGCACGAGAACAGCCGCGAGCTGGTCGCCGAATTCGAGGTGACGTTTGCCCAGCGCAGCCTCGATGAGTGGGCGCCGGTGCTCGACGCGGCGGGATTGATCTGGGCCCCGGTCAATCGGGTGGACGAGGCGATCGAGGACCCCGAGATACGCGCCCTGGGCTACATCCAGGAGATCGAGCACGCGACGGCGGGCCGTTTCGAGACGGTCGCTCCGCCGTTCCGGATCGAGGGGGCCAAGCTGGGCGCGTCCCGGGCGTCTTCGCCACTGCACAGCGATGCGCGCGAGATCCTCCGCGAGGCGGGTTTCGCGGAAGCCGAGATCGAAAAGCTCATCTGATCGGCCTCGACACCGAGGTGATGGCACCCGCGTTGATGGAACTGCCGCCTCACTTCCGAAGGCGGCTCAGACAGGGGTGGCCGCGGGCGGTGAAGCGATACGGAAGTTCGACACCCCGGCGAATTCCGATGCGCGGGCTCGTGTCGACTTCGAGCCGCGGATCGCCGGGGGCGGGCCGGCGCAGGTCGAGGGCCCCGCGGAGCAGGCTTTCCCCGTTGTGTTCGAGGGTGACCCCGAGGGCTTGGGTCAGCCGACCCGGGCCACTGGCGATCGCGTGCGCGGGGGCGTCGGGGGCCAGGCCCCGGAGTTCCCGCATGCGCACGACGCCTTCGAGGGGCTCCAGGGCTCGAAACAGCACCGCCGCGCTCTGCCCGCGGGGCTTGCAGACGACATTGGCGCAGGTGTGGATTCCGTAGGAGCGATACGCGTAGAGATGGCCCGGAGGTCCGAACATCACCGAGTTGCGAAGCGTCTTGCCTCTGTGAGAGTGGGAGGCGGGGTCGGAGCCGTCGCCCAGATAGGCCTCCACCTCGACGATCCGGCCCACGAGCCGGACTCCGTCCGCAAGGCGATGGATGAGGGTCGCCCCCACGAGTTCCGGCGCCACCTCGAGGCACGAGCGGGCAAAGAACGCGGCGTGAAACCGGGGACCCAGGCGCACGGAGCGGCAGCTTAGCTGCTTGCCCCGAGGCCGTTGGACACCGTCGTGGCTCGCGCGCTTTTGGCTTGAGGCGGAGTCGATGCCGGCCGATGAAGACGATAGCTGCGCCCGCACCTGCGGCGCGGGATCGAGCGACGAGGAGCATGGAATCCGCCGATGGACCGCGAGGGGAGACCGCCGCCCTCTGATCTCCCGTCGGGTACCGGCTTCCGAGACTCCAGCGAGTGCCGAGGGGATGGAATCCGCGACGACCTGAGCGGATTCGGTGTCAACGCCGCGCTCGTCGAAGAGATCCGGAGTCGCTACGAGGTCGATCCCAGCTCGGTGCATTCGAGCTGGGCGACGCTTTTCGGGCCAGAGCCGGGGTCGATCGAGATCCCGGCCGCGCGGCCGGACCCGCCGCCGGATCCCGGTCCTGGAGCCCGGGGCGAGATCCCTTCTCCCCTTGCCGAACCGCACGCCGGGGTCCTGCGTTTGATTGACGCGTTTCGGGCCCGCGGCCATCGAGCCGCCGACACGGATCCCCTGGGCATGGGGTGCAATCACTTCCCGGAGCTCGAGCCGGCCCATTGCGGCATCGATGGCGACGACCTCGATCGTCTGTACATGGCCGGGGATCTACCTGGGGGGGACGTCCAGCCCCTGGGACAGATTCTCGCCCGTCTCAAGGCGGCCTATTGCGGGACGATCGGCATCGAATTCACCCACATACAGGACGCGGGTCGGCGGAACTGGCTTCAGGGCCAGATGGAGGAGGCCCGGAATAGACCGCAGTTCGACTCCGCCCAGCGGCTCTGGATTCTCGAAAAGATCGCCGCGGCCGAAGTCTTCGAGCGATTCCTCCACACGAAATTCCTCGGGCAGAAGCGCTTCTCCCTGGAGGGCGCCGAGTCCCTGATCCCGCTCCTCGACACCATCGTGGAGGATGCGCCGGGATACGGAATCGTCGAGCTCGTGATCGGTATGACCCACCGGGGTCGCCTGAACGTCCTGTCCAATATCCTCGGGAAGTCACTCGAGTCGATCTTCTCGGAGTTCGAGGACAACCCGCTGATCAACAGCCCCTTCGGCTCCGGCGACGTGAAGTACCACAAGGGCTATTCCAACGATCGAAGGGTCGCGACGGGCGCGCGCATCCATCTCTCGCTGACGGCGAATCCCTCGCACCTGGAGGCCGTGTGCCCGGTCGTCGAGGGTCGAGTCCGGGCCAAGCAGCGGCGCGCCGGCGATGCCGAGGGTCGGGCCATCGTCCCCGTTCTGGTTCACGGTGACGCCGCCTTTGCCGGTCAGGGAATCGTGGCGGAGACGCTGAACCTGGCCGGTCTGGCGGGCTACTCGACCGGCGGGACGCTCCACGTGGTCGTGAACAATCAGATTGGCTTCACGACGTCCCCCGCTGATGCGCGATCCACGCTCTACGCAACTGACGTCGCCAAGATGATTCAGATCCCGATCCTTCACGTCAACGGAGACGATCCCGAGGCCGTCGTCTACTGCGTGAAGCTCGCGATGAACTACCGACAGATTTTCGGCGACGACGTGGTGATCGACCTGATCTGCTACCGGCGCCACGGTCACAACGAAGGGGATGAGCCGAGCTTTACCCAGCCGCTCATGTATCGGAAGATTCGCGATACCCACCCCGTACGAAGGATCTATACCGAGAAACTCATCGATCTCGGAGTGCTCAGCCCCGCGGACGTCGATCGGATTGAATGCGATCTGCAGGCGCAGCTGCAGCGAGCCCTGACGGTCATTCGCTCTCGTCCGCCGGGGCCCGACGAACCCGATGAGTTGCGCGGTCCCTGGACGGGTTTATCGCGGACCGCGCCCGAGACGGAGCTCATGACCGGCGTACCGATCGAGCGGCTCGCGCAGCTTGCGGAGCGGATCTCGTCGCTGCCGCCGGACTTTCCGGCTCATCCCAAGGTCTCGTCACTGCTCGAGAAGAGGCAGAAGGTGATCGCCGAGGACAAACCCATCGACTGGGGGATGGCAGAGGCCCTGGCCTTTGCTTCGTTGCTGGTGGAGGGAACTCCGGTGCGGCTCTCGGGACAGGACAGCGTTCGCGGTACTTTCAGCCACCGCCATGCCGCGATCGTCAACCAGGAGACCGGTGAAGCCTACACGCCTCTATCCCACCTCTCGCCGTCCCAGGCTCGCTTCGAGGTCTACGACAGTCTCCTCTCGGAAGCGGCGGTCCTCGGATTCGAGTACGGCTACAGCCTCGCGGATCCCACGACGCTCACGATCTGGGAGGCTCAGTTCGGCGACTTTGCGAATGGCGCACAGGTGATCATCGATCAGTTCATCACCTCGGCCCACGTCAAGTGGCAACGGATGAGTGGATTGGTGATGTTGCTACCACACGGATACGAAGGGCAGGGCCCCGAGCACTCGAGTGCGCGGGTGGAGCGTTTCCTTCAGGCCTGCGCCGACGATAACCTCCAGGTGGTCAACTGCACGACTCCCGCCCAGTACTTCCACGCGCTGCGGCGACAGGTCCGGCGGAGCTATCGAGCGCCGCTGATCGCGTTTGCGCCGAAGAGCTTGCTGCGCATGCCTCAGGCGACGTCGCGCGCCGAGGATCTGGCCCGGGGGAGCTTCCAGCCCGTGCTCGGCGACCCGCTGGCCGCAGCCTCTCCCGAGTCGGTGCGGCGGTTGGTATTGTGCAGTGGCAAGCTGTACTACGAACTGCTCGCGGAGCGTGAGCGGCGCCACCCCGGCGCGGCGGGCTCCGTGGCGCTGATTCGGATTGAGCAACTCTACCCGTGGCCCAAGTCGGAGATCCGTCGGACCATCGAGTCCTTTCCCCGGGCCGAGCGCATCGTCTGGGCTCAAGAAGAGCCCGCCAACATGGGCGCGTGGACCTTCGTGGGGGATCGGCTACGGGCGCTCGCAGGTTCGAACCGGACGCTGTCCTACGCGGGGCGCATAGCGAGCGCGAGCCCCGCGGTGGGCTCGATGCGGGTTCACAAGGCCGAGCAGGCGACGCTGGTCGCTCGGGCCTTTGCCGAAGGAGACTGACCGGTTCTCGCACCGGGATCGGCCGCCCGGTTGACGCTCACCGCGGCTTCGGTCTGGCCCTCGCACTCCTGGCATGGGTCGCTCTCGCCGCCTGCGCCATCTCACCGACGGAAATCGACGCGTCGGGCCCGGCTGCGCCCCCGTCGCCCGAGCTCGTGCGCCTGGCCACCGAGGCTCTGAGGCGGGGCGACCTCGACCGAGCCGAACAGCGTTTCCAGCGGATCGCAGACGCGTACCCGAGATCGGCGCCGGGGCCCACCGGCCTCGGGCTGGTGGCGCTATTGCGGGGTGACCTCGCGAGCGCCCGCGCCCATCTGGAGGCGGCCGTCGCTCTCGAACCCGACGCGGTGGAGCCGCGGGTCGGTCTTGCGCAGGTCGAGCGGAGGCAAGGAAATCTCCAATCCGCCCTTGAACATCTGTTCCGAGCCCGCGCGCGCGCCGCAGCGACCCGACGTGCACGCCCGGTTGGCGCGATTGACGGGTCCCGCGCCACGCCATGAGGACCTGGTTCCCGAGCGGGCGCTGCGAATGGCCGAGGCCCATCCCTACGACCCGTGGGCTCTGGTGCGCGCGGCGGAAGTGATGGCGCGCGCCGGCCGGCGGGACGCGGCTATCGGCCAGCTCGAAAAGGCCGTCTGGCTCTTCGATCTGGATCCGCCTTCGGCCCGGATCGCCCTACGCCAACTGGCCGCCCTCGACGCCGACTGGCGCGATCGCCAGGTGGTGCAGGTCCACGTGTACGCCGACGAGAGTATCCGTTCCCAATCGGGCTGGCGTTTCCGTCTGCGCACCGTCTTGGCACGAGTCTCTGTCGCCCTGGGCCAGATTCTTGACGTCCGATTCGTTCCGATCTGGATCGGAGGTTTCCTGTCGGAGCAGGTCCCGAACGATCTCGACGCGATCGACGGCGCCCTTGCCCGAAGCATTCGCAGAGAGAGAGGCCCCGGAATCCACGCGGGCTTCACGGAACGTCCTCTTCCCCATCGCTCGGGCCGGCTCAAGAAGGGCCTCGCCCAGCTTCTCGGCCGTCAGATGATCGTGCGCCTCGAACCGGGAGAATTTCAGAGCCGCGTGCTCGCCCATGAGATCCTGCATCTCTATGGCGCCATGCATGTGGTGAAGGATCTGGACTCCCTGATGAATCCGACGGGAGATTCGATGCAGCTCGATCGGCCCAGCGCCCGGGTCGTTCGAGCCATGCGCCGGCGAGTCTTTTTGACCGGCGACCCCAGGCGCGACGTGCTCCCCCACATCGACCTCACCGAGGCCATCGCGGCCTACGAAGCGGTCCTCGCCGTGAACCTGAACTTCCGGCGGATGGGACTCCAGGCGGCATTTCGCACGCGCCGCACGTCCCGGTACCAGGCGGCCGACGAAGCCCGTGTGGCGGTGGGCATGGACACGCACCTGGCCGACGTTTTGGACATCGTGGCGGCGCTGCTGCGGGCCGACCGCCGTCCCGCCGAAGCGCTGATCCTATTGGATGCGGCCGCCAGGCTCTACGGATCGGAAACAGCGCGAGGTCGGGAAACGTCGGCTGCGGCGGAAAGCCTTCGCCGCTGGCTCCTGGGCGTGTATCGCGTCAGCGAGGATCCCCGTCGTCCCAGCGGTCGTTGACGAGGGAGCGGACGATCTCGTGGGACCGATGGCCCCACAGGGGATGGGGTTCCTCGGCGAGCTCGTCGGCCAATCGGTTCGCCGACGCAACCGGAGTGAGGTCGGAGCCGCGCGAGGATTCGAGCACCCGTTTGACCGTGCGGTGAATTCCGCCCTGCCACGATCTATCCAGGTGGCGGCGGACCATCGGATCATCGCCCAGGTGTCCGTACTGTTCATTGGCACAACAGACGATACCCATCCGATTTGCCACGAAGTCGGGGACGAAGATGATTCCGCGATCGTGGAGGTCGCGCCCATCGCGTTCGTCGTCGACCAGTGGGTTGTTTGCTGAACCGCACACGATACGTGCCTGGATGGAGGCGATACTCTTGGGGTCGAGGATCGCGCCGAGCGCGTTGGGGGCGAGAATGTCGCAGGGCTCGGCCAAGATCTCGGTTTCTCCGGGGCGCGCCGCCCGCAACTCAAGGGGTTGGCCCTCATAGGCGCTTTCCAGCGCCCAACGCTGTTCGGCAGAAATCTCACTGGCCAGGATCCGCGCGACGCCTTTTTCGAGCAGCATCGGAATCATCGCGGAGCCGACGTGGCCGGTTCCCTGCATGGCGATGGTTTTTCCCGAGAGCGAGCCCAGGTCGAGAAACTCGAGGGCCGCCTCCATGGCACAGACGACGCCGGCCGCCGTGATCGGCGATGGGTTGCCGGCCCCGCCCACCTCGGGGGGTACGCTGGTGGCGAATCGGGTGGTGTGGAAGACCTCGAGCATGTCGAGGGGAGTGGTTCCGACGTCCTTCGCCGTGATGTAGCAGCCGCGCAGCGAACTCACGAAGGATCCGTACTCGCGATAGAGCTGGCGCTGGGTGTTGATGTCGCAGGTGGCCTCGCCCGGATCGCGAGCGATCAGTCCCTTCCCGCCGCCCCACCAGAGTCCGGCCAACGCGCTCTTCCGGGTCATTCCCCGCGAGAGGCGCAGCCCGTCGCGCACGAAGGCATCCATGCGCTGGTAGGGCCAGTGCCGCAGTCCTCCCTGGGCCTGCCCGCGGACGGTCTTGTGCAGGCAGGCGGCGTAGAGCGCACCCGTCTCGCGGCCCACCTCGAAGAAGAAACCCTCATGGTCGGCGCAATCCGGGGACTCAGTGGCCAGGTAATCGGCCAACTCGGCGAGCAGCGGATGTGAAGGTCGGTAGCCTCCGGTCTCGTCGCGCACGAGGTAGGCTCGGCGCCGTCCGGCCGCCCGAAGTCGGGCCGCGAATTCCTGGGGCGTCTGCTCGAGCAGTCGGGCCACGGGGGATGCCACTCCTTCCGAACGTCTCGGAGGTTCCCCGCTCCGACTTGAAGCCGCTCCTGTGACCGCCCCAATGGCGGATCGGGGGTTATAATGGCGCCCGACGAGTCTTTCCGGAGGCCCCGATGGATCTGAGTTACGGCAAGGAATACGAGGAGTTCCGCCAGGAAGTGCGTGGCTTTCTGGCGTCGAACTGGCCGGTCGAAGGGGACCTCTCCAGGGAAGAGGCCCGATCCCGTTTCCGGGAGCGAGCCGTCGAGGCCGGCTATCTGGCCCGCTCGATTCCCCGCAAGTACGGCGGATCCGAGCAGCCCGCCGACGAGATGCGCGCCACGATCGTTCGCGAAGAGTTCGCCGGTGCCCGGGCGCCGGGGGATGTGCGCGGAATCGGAACCATGATGCTGGTGCCGACGCTCCTCGAAAAGGGGGAGGAGTGGCAGAAGGAGAAGTTCGTACCGCCGACGGTGCGGGGAGACATTATTTGGTGTCAGGGGTACAGTGAGCCCGGTTCCGGAAGCGACCTCGCTTCGCTCATGACGCGGGGCGAACTCGACGGCGACGAATGGGTCATCAACGGCCAGAAGATCTGGACCACCGGCGCGCATCGGGCCGACTACATGTTCTGCCTGTGCCGCACCGAGCCCGACGCGCCCAAGCACGCCGGGATCTCCTATCTCTTGATTCCCATGAAACAGCCGGGGATCGAGGTGAGTCCGCTGCGCCAGATGACGGGGGGCTCGGACTTCAACCAGGTATTTCTGACCGACGCGCGCACTCCCAAGGACTGGATCGTCGGCAAGCGCGGCGAGGGCTGGATCGTTTCGCGAACCACCCTCAAGCACGAGCGCAACTCGATCGGCGCCGCAGCCCAGTCCGTCGCGACCTTCACCGGGCTCCTGCAGCTGGCCAAGAGCACCCAGCGCAACGGTCGACCGGCGATCGAGGATCCCGAAATCCGGCAGCGCTTGGCCGCCCTCGAGGGGTTCGTGCGCGCCCACGAGTACTCCGGCTACCGCCAACTCACCGCCAACGCACAGGGCAAGAGTCCCGGCGTCCTCCAGACCATGAACAAGCTGATTTCCACGAACATCGGTCATGAGGTGGCGAATATCGCCCTCGATCTGCTGGACGATGAGGGGCTGCTCGACCCGCTCGCCGACCGGGAGTTGGGAAGGATCCCTCGGGGGAGTCGCGCCTGGATCAGCCAGTACATGTACTCGCTCGGAATCGCCGTGGCGGGGGGCACCGCCAACATCCAGCGCAACGTGATCGGCGAGCGCGGACTGGGCCTACCCCGCGACGCCTACGCACAGAAGAGCAAATGAACTTCGATCTCTCGGAAGAGCAGCGGCTGCTCCAGCAGACGGTCGCACAGTTCCTCGAGAAGGAGTGCCCACCCTCGGTGGTGCGCGAAATCTTCGAAGGGGATACGGGCTTCGATCCGGCTCTCTGGAAGGGGATGGTCGAGCTGGGCATCGGGGGGCTCCACATTTCGGAAAGCTACGGCGGGGCGGGCCTCGAGGTCATCGATCTCGCCCTGGCCGCCGAGACCCTCGGCTACGCCGCGGCACCGGGGCCCTTCCTGGGGCACGCCCTGGCGTCGCTGGCGATTCAGCTGGGGGGCAGCGATGAACAGAAGAAGAACTGGCTGCCGCGTCTGGCCGCCGGCGATGCGATCGGAACCATCGCCCTCGGCGAAACCGACGGTGCATGGCAACCGGAACAGTGGACCGCGAATGCCAACGACAAGCTGACCGGGCGCAAGCAGTACGTCCCCTACGCGAATCTGGCCGAGGTGCTCGTCGTCGGCGTG
>JACZXC010000043.1 GCA_022571825.1 Myxococcales bacterium
AGAAGCGCCGGAATGATCGCGTGTCTGTGGGATTCCCGGTTCACTATCGGATGGGACTTCGCCGCCGCCCTGCGACGCTGGTGGAACTGTCCATGACAGACTGTCGCATCATCGCGAAGCATCAGCTTTCGATTCGAGCGAAGATCGCACTTCGAATTCCCCGCGAACTCACCGGTGCTCGCCCTCTCACCCTGACGGGTGAGGTGATCCGCATCCGGCCCATGAGCGCGGGGAACGACCGATGTTTCGATCTGGTCATCGCGTTTCGCCATCTGCGCCCCGAGTTCCAGGCCCAACTCGAAGCCGCGGTCCAAAAACACGCCGACGGTCCGGCCGTGCTGCGGGAGCCGATCCGAGATCGCGGGATGCGGATTCCGCCGCCCGTCCCCGGGGAGGAGAAACCTCCCGAGGGCGTCCGCCTCGACGCCCGCGAAGCCGCGCCGGAACCCGGCGATCCGGTGCGGGGCCCCGCCGCGCCCCAGGAGACCATCTCAGCGGAGACGGCGACGACCCCGCCCGGCGACGAACCCCGATCGCCCGTCGCCCCGGTGCCGCCGGAACAGGATGCGAAAGCGGGTGGGTCGCACGCTGAGCCCGGAGCGAAGCCCGCTCCGGAACCGGAGCCCGCCGCCGCGCCCGAACGACGGGCCAGCCCGCGATGGGCCCTCCAGCGACACCTGATCGCGATGGCGGAAGAAGCGACCCGGATCCTGCTGGGCCGGGACATCTCTCTGGTCGGGATGCGCGTCGATCCCGACCCCCATCTCGCCCTGGGAGATGAACTCGTAATCGCGATCCATCTCCGCGCCCGGGAGAAACCCCTGATGGTGCAAGCCCGGGTGGACCGCGACGACGGCGACCGGGGACTCCTGCTCAGATTCCACGACCTCTCCGACGACGCCGTCGACCGCCTGCGCCGGCAGGTCGATATCCTTCCGATCCTGGCGGTGGACCGGCGCAGAGAGGAGAGCGTCTTCGTATCCCAGATTCTCGAACGCGCGGCCCGCTGAACCATCCTCACCGGATCATCGGGCGCATCCGGGTCGTCCGCTCCCCGGGCTGAGTGGTGAGTGCGGAGTGGGATAGAATCGCCCAGGTGAGCGCTCCGAATCCGGATCCGTCGGACACGGCGAAGCTTCAGAGGCGCCATCTCCGGTTCGGATGGTGGTCGCTGTTGGCCTTTCTCACCCTGGGAATCGGGCTAGAGGGGTTGCATGGCTTCAAGGTGGGCTGGTATCTGGACGTTGCCAATGAAGCCCGCCGCCTGTCCTGGACCCTGTCCCACGCGCACGGCACACTCCTCGCCCTGATCCATCTGGCCTTCGCGTATGCGCTGGGTTGGCGGCCGGCAGGCGGCCTGCAGCGGCAACGTGTCGCTTCTGGGTGTCTGCTCGGCGCAAGCGTCCTGTTGCCCGGTGGATTCTTCCTGGGCGGCATCGTGATCTACGACGGGGATCCCGGTCTCGCGATTCTCCTGGTCCCCGTAGGCGGAGCCCTGCTCCTGGCCGGGGTGGGGGCGACGGCCTGGGACCTGTCGCGCTCGGGTCCCGGGACCAGCCCCCCGAGCTCCACGGCGTCGGGCTCCTAGCATGTGAGACGCGGGGCGTCCGAGTCCGCGGCCACGCAAGTCCGCGCAACCTGCCGGTCCCCAAGGGCCACTTACCTCCGGGCGGTGATGAGAACAGTGAATCAGAGCATCGTTCTCTTGTTTGCGCTTCCCCTACTCGTTGGAGGCGGCCCCGATCCCGGGATCCTGCTCGAGATCGATCGAGCGAGTTTCGTGCTAACCGCCCGCGATCTTCGCGACGCGAGCGAGGGACCGCAGATCCCGGTCGTCCTCGGCTCGCCGGCCCACCCGACGCCCTCGGGCACCTTTTCGGTCACCGGGGTCGTGGACCGCCCCGAATGGGCGCCCGGCCCCAACGCTCGCGCCGCCGGTGCCCATCGGGTCGCGTCTTCCATCCACGGGCCCATGGGCGTCGCAAAGATTCCCTTCGGCCGCCGTGGCGTGGCCCTCCACGGGGGCGCGGATCCGCGGCTGTTGGGCAAGCCCGTGTCCCTCGGCTGTGCGCGCACCGCCGACGCCGACCTCCTCGGTCTATTGGATTGGCTCGAGGACCGCGGCGCCCTCGGACCCTCACGCCACCTCGCCAGCGGCGAATCGCGCCGGAGTTTTCGCCGCCCGACCCGGATCCGGGTGCGTTGATGGGGTGGTCCCCGCCGCTCGCCCAGGCGATGCGGCGGTGGGCTCAGCCCCGCTGCACCACGCCAGCGCGCAACCGCCTGCAGCAAACCCGCGCGATCCTGCGGGAATTCAGAAAAAATCAATAAATTCAGACACTTTCGAGGTCTCACGACCGCTTATTCACGACGCCTCGGCGGCCTCGGCGATCCAATTCTCCAGACCCGAACCCGCCGGGCGGAGGTTTGTGCCATGCAGGGGAAAGCGCAGGGGCGCCTCGGGCGCCGTGATTCGATCCGTGCCAGCGCGTGGATCCTGGCCGCGAGCCTCCTCGGCGCCGGTCCGGCGGCGGGCACGACGGTGTGTACGCCGACTCAGTGCACCGTCTTCTTCTCGGGCCCCGACGGGTTCGGGCTCGATTCGGGCGACGCCACGGAAGTCAGCGGCGAACTCGGTATTCCGATCCTGCAAGGCGTGGAGCTGTTCTCCACGTCCGGGACCCTCGCGGAGACGATCCTCTTCGATCCGGTGCTGGACCTGGACCCGTTCCCCCCCTCAGCCCTGGGTCCCAACGTCGCCACGACCGAATGGACCATCCGCAACATCACTGGGTCCACGGACGCCGGGCCCGACCCCGACCTGATCGACAACGTGTTTTACCTCTTCGTCGGCTTCGGGAAGAAGGACGAGTTCGGGAATGTTCCCAGCTTCATGGATCCCAGCGGGAACACCGTGGGCTACGGCAGCACCCCTCTCGGTCTGATCCTCGACACCGCGGATCCCTGGGTCCTCCTCGAAGCCTTCGACAGCGATCTCAATCAGACGTTCTTCTATCCCGCCGTGGACCTCGGGTCGATCGCCAGTGGCGCCGAGGCCGATCCGTTCGACGTGGGGTATTTCATCGGCGGACCCCTGCAAGAGCCTCTGCCCTCGATCTTCGTCCTGCCCCGATTTCAGGTGGGAGCCGGCTTCACGGTGATTCCAGAGCCGGCCGCGGCGCTGCTCCTCGGCCTCGGCCTGGCGGGACTGGCTGTGACGAGGCCGCGCCGGCCATGATGCAGCCGATCCCCGGACATCGACACCGGGGAATGTCGAGACTCGTCCCCCGACACCGGGGGAAACCCATCTGGGTCTGGGGCGCCCTGTCGGTATTGCTATTGCTGTCGCTGGCGGGGGCGGGGCCGGCCCACGCCGCCGACGAGGCCCAGGTACTTCGGCTCCGCGCCGAGCAGCTCGCCGCTCGGGGCCAATGCGCCGAGGCGCTGCCCATCGTGCGGGAGGCCCGGCGACTCGACCCCTTGGATGCTTTGGCAGCACTCGTCGAGGGCGAGTGCGCCCTGCGCGTCGGCCAATCCGCCCGGGCGATCCAGCCGTTGCGGGAGGCCCGGCGACTCGACCCGAGCCTATCCGCGGCCATCCTTTATCTGGGCATCGCCCACTATGAGCTGGGTCAGCTGGAAGCGGCGGAGCGGGAGCTGAACCAAGCAGAGCAGCTTCTGCCCGAGTCCGCCGAGGTCTTCCTCTACCGGGGTCTGGTCCTGCTCCGAGGCGCAGACGCCGTCGAGGCGGCCACGAGCTTCGAGCGCGCCGCCGCGCTGTCCCCCGATACCGTCGAGCCCGTGGCGAGCTATTACGCGGGGCGCGCCTGGCAGATCGCCGCGGACCGCACCCGCGCCGAACAGGCCCTGCGACGCGTGATCGAGCGCGCTCCGGGGTCGCCCTGGGCCCAGCAGGCGGAGCAGGCGCTGTCGGACCATCTCGGCCGCAGCAAGCGCCGAGGACTGCGGGGAGGGATCACAACCGGTCTCGAATGGGACTCCAACGTGCTTCTGCGCGGGCAGGGCTCGGTCTTCGCCAGGGGCGGTGAGGGAGACGGTCGCGGCTTCTGGAGCCTCGACGGCGGGAGCGAACTCTTTCGCAATCTCGACTGGACGCTGGGTGTCGGAGCCAGCTACTACGGCAACGCCCACTTCGACCTGAAAGATTTCAACCTCCAGGTTCCCATCGGCTACGCCTGGGTCGATCGCGCGATCGGCGAGACCAGTTTCGCACGACTTCAATTCGAATCCGGCTTCGCCTGGCTGGGTACCGACCCCTATCTCTTTCCCATCACGGTCACCCTCTCCGGCCATCACCGCTGGGCGGATGCCGGCTCGGGCCACGCGTACTTCCGCTACGGGCGACGCGACTACCGCTTTCCGATCGACACGACAGTGCCCCCTCAGACGCCGTCGCCACTGATTGCGAACGTGGCGAAGGCGCGAGATCGCGACGGGAGCTGGTACCAGTGGGGCTACGATCACGTGCTGCCGCTGAAGGGCACTCTCCTGCGGGCGGGCGTCAACGTCGGCCGCTACGACTCTCATCGCGAGTACACCCACACGGCCATCGCGATCGGCGCCGGCGGCCGCCGCGAGCTGATCTGGGACCTCGCCCTCGACGTCGACCTGAGCTACACGGCGGAGCGATACGACAATCCGTCGACCTTCCCGATTGCGCCCACGACTCCGAGCCACCCCACGTCGGACCGCCGGGACGACATCTGGAACCTTCAGGTCGAACTCGAACGGGATATTGCAGACTGGCTGAAAATGACCGTTCGCTACCAGTTCACTGACGATGATTCCAATACCCCGACCTTCGACTACGACCGCCATATCGTGGGCCTGTACTTCACGGTCTCACTGGGGGAGAAATGAGGACCACTCGCTACCTATGGATACGGATCGCATGCTCGCTGCTGGTTTCCGGCCTTGCCCTCGGCGGGGCCGAGTCGGTCTTCGCGGACGACTCGACCGAGGCCGTCGGGCAGGTCACCGCGATCTCGGGCTTTGTCGTCGCCGAGCGCCCGGGGAAACCGCCCCGGCCACTGCACTGTCAGGATCACGTCTATCGGGGGGAGCGGATCGTCACCTCCGACAGCGCTCGGGTGGGCGTACTCATGGACGATGTCTACGCCTATCTCGCGCCGAGCACCAACCTGCGCGTGGACCGTACCCCGGAGGCCAGCAGCGACCTGACCCTCGAGTCGGGGGCCGTCCGGGTGATCGATCCGCGCAACCACGGAACCGCGGCTCGACTCACCGCCCTCGATGCCTCGGCCCAGGTGCTCGGAAACGACACCGAGGCCTACCTTTTCTCGGAAAAGACAGGGCGCTACGCGATGCTGTGCGAGTGGGACGCGCCCCTTTCCGTCACGCGCCGCGACGAGTCGGTGCTGGCCAGCCCCGGAAAATGCGTCCTCGCGAAGCCCAAGGAGCCCCTCTACCTCGCCGACGCCCACGACGAGCGAATCGCATTGCCGACGGACGATCTGTGTGACCGCCCGATTGGAGCCCTGGATCTTCGACTCACGCCCGACGTCGCCGCCGCGCCCCTGGCACCTTGGTCAATCGCGGGGTCGGCGGGCCCCGGTCTCGCGCGTGCCACCTGCGACGCGGGTTGCCCCGGTGTCGTCGTCGTGGTGCCCCCCCCTGTCTCTCCGGTTGGTGGTTTCCCGGGTTCTGGACCCTAGGCCCCTCGACCCGCCCGGCTTCGGTACCCTGGACCCATGCCGATTCGCGCGATCAGCTTCGACCTCTTCGACACGCTGATCGATGCGCCCGTAGGGAGTGCCCCGATCCGCTCCTCGACCGAAGCGCTGCATGCCGCCGTGGCGAAGCATTGCGACCTGGCCCTGGACACGTTCATCGAGGCCCTCCGCGCCGTCGACTCCGAGTTCCGGAGAGCCCGCACCGCTCGGGGCTTCGAAGTCGCCACCGAGGAACGTTTCGCGCGGCTGATCGAACAACTCCAACTCGACCGGCCGGATCTCCCCCTGGAGTTGACCGAGATCCACATGGGTGTAATCCGATCCTGCGTCCGGGTGCCCGCGCATCACGTCGAGGTGCTGAGGAGGCTCGGGGATCAGGTGCCGTTGGGATTGTGTTCCAATTTCAGCCACTCGCCGACCGCCCACGAACTGCTCGAGGAAGCCGATCTCCGGGTCCACCTCGACCCGGTCGCCATCTCGGTGGATGTGGGCCTCCGCAAACCGCGGCGGGAGATGTTCGACGCCGTGCTCGATGGACTGGGCGCGACCGCCGACGAGACCCTCCACGTGGGCGACAGCCTTCGGGCCGACGTGGGCGGAGCAGCCGAGCGCGGCATGCTCACGGCCTGGATTACCCGCTGCATCCCGGAACCCGACGCGGCCCTCGCCGCCTTCGAGGGCCCGCGACCCGATTTCGTCATCGCCGATCTCCGCGAATTGATCCCACTGGTCTCCGGGCCGGGTTGACCCCGCGCCTGGCGCGGAAGGCGCGATGCGGGCTACCAACGCACCAAAACCAGGGAGGAAAATCCGAAATGTCGATTCGAAACGTCGTTCTCGTGGATGGGCTCCGCTCGCCCTTCGCCCGCGGCGGCCGGGGCAAGCTGGTCGCCACCCGCCTGGACGAAGTCGGGGCCCGGATCCTCCGAACGCTGCTCGATCGCAACCCCAAGGTCCGGGACACAATGATCGAGGACATCGGCCTGGGCAATGTCAGCGGTCAGGGCGAGTTCACACTCCTCGGCACCGTGCAGCGGCTGGCGGGCCTTCCCCTCGAAGCCTGCGCGTTCAACTCGAATCGACAATGCGGCTCCAGCATGGAGACGCTGCATCGCATCGCCATGTCGATCATGGTGGGGACCATCGACTGCGGAATCGCGCTCGGAATCGAGCGCATGGGACGCGCCCTGCTCGGCGGCGGAGGGGCCAAGCCAACGCGGGTGACCCAGATGAACCCACGGCTGTTCCAGACGAACGACGTCCAGAAGAAGATGGCCCACGACCACGACCAGTACTTTTCAGTCCCCTTCCCAGACTACATTCTCGAGTCGTCCCCGATCACGTCGATGCTCCAGACTGCGCAGAACGTGGCCGAGGTGTACGGGCTGACCCGGAAGGAGCTCGACGACTACTCGGCCGAGAGTCACCGGAAGACCCACGCGGCCTTCGGGGCGGGTACCTACAAGGACGAGGTCCTCGCCCTCGAGGTGGAGGAGCCGGTGTTCGACGATCAGCGCAACTGGGTCGAGGAAGAGACGGGAAAGACCGTGACCTTCGACCGGGACGAGGGGATCCGGCCCGACACGACTCCGGAGAAGCTCTCGCAGCTTCCCCCGATCAAGGGTGTCGTCAGCCTCGGAGACAAGGAGATCGTCATCACCGCGGGCAACTCGTGTCCTACGAACGATGGGGTCTCGGCGGCGCTCCTCATGAGCGAGGAAATGGCGGTGCGCCTCGGCCTCGAGCCCCTGGCGCGGATCGCCGGCCTCGGTGTCGGCGGTGTGAAACCGCAACTGATGGGCATCGGCCCGATCGTCTCGACGCGGAAGGCCCTGGTCCATGCCGGGCTCGACGCCGGACAGATCGACCGTGTCGAGTTCAACGAGGCCTTCGCGGCCCAGGTGATTCCGTCGGTCCGCGAGCTGGGAATTCCGCTGGAGAACGTAAACGTCAATGGCGGCTCGATCGCCATCGGTCACCCCCTGGGCGCGACGGGGGCCCGCCTGGTCACCACCGTAGCCATGGAGCTCCGGCGAAGCGGCAAGCGCTACGGGCTGGCCACCCAGTGCATCGGCGCGGGGATGGGCATCTCGACGATCCTCGAGCGCCTCGACTGATGCCCCGGGCCTTTGCGGCCTGCGCCGTTGCCTATGCGGTCGCGGCGGCGGTCGCGGTCGGGTTTGGGATGGCGATTCCCTGGGAGCATCCGATCGCCATCGCCGCCGGTGCCGACGTGGTCGCGACCCTCGCGATCTTCGGTTTCAGTCGGGCCTACGACAACTCGAGCTTCTACGACGCCTACTGGAGCGTGGCTCCGATTGCCATCGCGGTCTACTGGGCACCGGTCGCGCTGGCGATTCCGGCCACCACCCCGCGGGTGGGACTCGTCTTGGCCCTGGTGACGATCTGGGGTCTGCGCCTCACCACCAACTGGGCCCGCGGCTGGAAGGGACTCGACCACGAGGACTGGCGCTACGTCGATCTGCGTGAGAAGCACGGTCGCTGGTTCTGGCCGATCAGCCTCGCTGGCATCCACCTGGTGCCGACACTCGTGGTCTTCCTGGGTTGCCTCCCGCTGTATCCGGCACTGACCCGCACGACTCCCCTCGGCCCCTTGGATGCCCTGGCCGCGGCGGTCACCGGGGGCGCCATCTGGATCGAGGCGCGGGCGGACAACCAGCTGCGGCGGTTCGTCCGGAGCGGCCCGGCGCCGGGAGCGATTCTGTCCGAGGGCCTCTGGGCCCTGTGCCGGCACCCCAACTACTTGGGCGAGATGGGATTCTGGTGGGGTCTCGCCCTGTTCGCCATCGCCGCCGATCCCGCCAGTTGGTGGACGGCGGTCGGGGCCCTGTCGATCACGGTGATGTTCCGGGTCGTGAGCCTCCCGATGATCGAAGCCCGGATGCTCGCGCGCCGGCCGCTCTTCGCGGCCCACGCGGCGGGCACTTCCATGGTGATTCCGTGGTTCCCCCGCTAGCCCCGTCGGAGCTCGCGGCTTGAAGGTCGGCCTGGTCGGGTTGCCGGGCTCCGGCAAGAGCACCGTGTTCGGCGCGCTGACGGGTCTGGCGGTCCGCACCGGCTACGCCGGCGCCGGGAAATCGAACATCGGCGTGGTCAAGGTGCCCGATCCCCGGGTGAACGCACTTGCCGAGATGTACCAGCCGAAGAAGACCACCTATGCAGAAATCGCGTTCTCCGATCTGGGGGGCGGCCGCGCATCTGGCCTCGACCGCAACGCGCTCAACGCGATGCGCGAGGTGGACGCACTCTGCCAGGTGGTGCGCGGCTTCGCTGATGCCGCGGGGGCGCCGCCGAATTCGATCGGCGAGATCGGCGAGTTGGAGACCGAGACCATCCTGGCGGACCTCGAGATCACCGAGAATCGGATCGCCCGGCTGGAGAAGGACCGGAGCGATGCCCGGGAGCTCGACCTGTTGAAGCGGATCCGGGAAGCCCTGGAGGCGGAGCGTCCGCTGCGCGCCCTCGCCCTCGAACCCCAGGAGCGAAGACGACTGTCGGGCTACGCGTTCCTCACGGCCAAGCCCCTGCTCCTGGTTCTCAACGTGGCCGAGGCCGAGATCGGATCGCAGCCCGCCGACGTCGAGGAAGCGGCTGCGAAGCGCGGCCTCGGCTGGGTCGTGCTCTCGGCACCGGTTGAAATGGACATCGCCCAGATGGCCGAGAACGAGCAGCAGACTTTTGCCGAGTCCCTCGGCCTGCCCGAGCCCGCGAAGAACCGGTTCATCCGCGCCGCGTACGCGATCACCGACCTGATCTCCATGCTCACGGTCGGACCGGACGAGTGCCGCGCCTGGCCCGTGACCCGCGGAACCACCGCACCCCGGGCGGCGGGCAAGATCCACTCGGATATCGAGCGCGGATTCATCCGCGCCGAGGTGACTCACTGGCGCGACTTGATCGAACTCGGCAGCGAGGCCCTGTGCCGCGAGGCGGGGAAGCTGCGAGTCGAGGGACGGGACTACATCGTCCAAGACGGCGATGTGGTCCACTTTCGCTTCAACGTCTGAATGGAGAGGAGGATTCCATGTCGGCACTCGTCGTCTACCACAACCCCGCCTGCTCGAAGTGCCGGGGGACCCTGGAGATCCTGCAAGAGCGCGGTGTCGAGTTCGATGTGATCGAGTATCTGAAGGCCCCCCTCGACCGTGCCGGCCTGGAGCGGATCCTGGACCGGCTGTCGGATTCGCCGTCCGAGCTGGTCCGGAAGGACAAGCGCTTCCGCGAACTCGGGCTGGATGACGCCGAGCTCCAGACCCGGGAGTCGGTGATCGCGATTCTGCTGGCGCACCCGGAGCTGATGCAGCGGCCCGTCGTGATACTTGGAGAGCGCGCCGTGGTGGCCCGCCCGTCGGAGAGGGTGCTCGAGCTCTGGTCGGACTGAAGTGCGGCGCCGGCTGGGGAACCCGGATCAGGCCGACAGGTAGCGACGGCGCAGGTGGGCCAGAAAGGCCTCGCACCCCAGCGGACGTCCGGTCGCGTGTTCGATCAGCTCACCGGGCTCGTATCGAGAACCCCAGCCATGGACGTTCTCCCCCAGCCATTCCAGGAGTGGACGGAAGTCACCCCGGCCGATTGCCGCCCCCAGATCGGGGACCGCATGGCGCGCGGCCTCGAAGAACTGCGCTGCGGCCAGGGCCCCGAGCGTGTAGGTGGGGAAGTAGCCGAATGCTCCCGACGGCCAGTGGATGTCCTGGAGGCAGCCGTCCGCGTCGCCATCGGGTGACACCCCGAGCAGGCGGCGCATGCCGTCGAGCCAGGCCCCAGGCAGATCCGCCACTTGCAGCTCGTCGGCAATCATCGCGCGTTCCAGCCGATAGCGAAGGATCACGTGCAGTGGATAGGTGATCTCGTCGGCGTCGACGCGGATGCAACTGCGTTCCACCCATTGATGCAGCGCGATCAGGTTCTCGGCGTCCCAGGCCTCACCGTCGGCGTCGAAGGCCTCGCGGGCGAGGGGCGCCAGAAACCTGATGAACTCGCGAGAGCGCCCGGCCTGCATCTCGAACAGGAGCGACTGACTCTCGTGGATGGTCATTCCCAGCGATCGTCCGACGGGCTGCCCGCGCCAACGCCGGGGCAGCCCGCGCTCGTACTGGGCGTGGCCGGTTTCGTGGATCACGGCCATCAGGCTGTGGCTGAAGTCGTTCTCCGCGTATCGGGTGGTTACCCGAACATCGTCCGGAACCCCGCCCGTGAACGGATGGTGGCTCACGTCCAGCCGACCGTGGTTGAAATCGAAGCCGAGGATCTGCATGAGCCGACGGCCCAGAGCGTGCTGGCGTTCGGGCGGAAACGAGCCCGTCGGACGGATCGGAGCCGTTTGCCGGGACTGCTTGGCGAGAGCGTTCTCGATCAGATCGGGGAGAACCGCCTCCAGCTCGGCGAAGCAGGCGTCGATCTCGGAGATCCGGCGGCCGGGGTCGTATTCGTCGACCAGAGCCTCGTAGGCGGGGCATTCGAAGCACGCGCTCTTGGCTTCCGCGACCTCGCGCACCCGAGCCAGAAGGGCCCCGAGCTTCGGCGCGAGGACGGCAAAGTCATCTTCCTCGCGAGCGCTGCGCCAGGTCATCTCCGCTTCCGAGGCGCACCGCGAGACCGCCTCGACCAGGTCGGAGGCAACCGCGGTCGCGTGGCGCCAGCTGCGGCGCATCCAGCGCAGGTTCGCCGCCTGCCAGGCCAGGAGGACATGATCGGTCATGGACTGAAGGCCCTTCGGACCATACACGCGCAGCGGTTTCTCCCGACCTTGCACCCACGAGCTGAAGATCAGATCGGATTATCCAACGGTATGGTCGGAGTGCAAGTGCGTCACGAAGGCGATATCCAGGTTTTCCGGCGCGAGCGCCTTGACGCCCTTCTCGAAAGCGGCGGCCGCACGCCGGACGACCCCTGGACCAAAATCGACCAGATACGCCGCGTTGTTCACTACAATCGCAGTGGCTGGGCCAGATCGCTCTGGATCGACGCGAGGAGTACCCGTTCCGAGGAGCACAACCTGTGTCTGCGTTGGAGCGGTTTGCGCCCCCGCGTGGAATGACAACAGGAAGGCTGAAACGGCCAGGGCCGGAGCGACCCTCTTCCAATCGAGATGTATCGTGTTGGT
>JACZXC010000044.1 GCA_022571825.1 Myxococcales bacterium
CTGGCTCGACTTCGAACGGGTGATCGCGACCCCGGACATGATGAGCGTCGTCGGACGACTGGGGAGGATTCTCGGTCCTCGGGGACTGATGCCGAATCCCAAACTCGGGACGGTGACGATGGAGGTCGGACGCGCGGTTCGGGAGCAGAAAGCCGGAAAGGTCGAGTATCGCGTGGATAAAAGCGGGATCATCCACGTCTCCGTCGGAAAGCGTTCATTTGACGCGGACCAGCTCGCTGAGAACGCGAGCACGCTCATCGATGTCGTCGTGAAGGCCAAGCCGGCGTCGAGCAAGGGCGTCTATTTCCGGAAGGTTTCGATCTCGACCACCATGGGGCCGAGCCTGCAGCTCGATCCGACCCGCGCCCTCGGCGCGGCGGCGTAGGGGTACCCGCCGTTGCTTTCGCGAGCGCAAAAGGAAGAACAGGTCGCCGAATTCAAGCAGAAATTCGGTCGGATGACCTCCGTGTACCTGGTCGACTACCGGGGCATCGACGTCGAATCGGCCAACCAGCTGCGTCGGCGTATCCACAGCGAGGGCGGAGGCGACTTTGAATATCGCGTGGCGAAGAACTCGGTACTGCGCCGCGCCTGCGTCGGTACGGACGTCGCCCAAATCGCCGAACATTTTCAGGGCCCGACCGCGGTGGCGCTCTGCTACGGCGATGATCACGGCCTCGCCAAGATCCTCTTGGACTTCGCGAAGGATCACGAGGCCTTCGAGGTCAGAGCGGGTCTACTGGAGGGCAGACCGATCGATGGGGGCGAGATCGCCGAGTTCGCGAATCTGCCTTCGCTGGAGGCGCTGCGGGCGACTCTCGTCGGGCTGATTCAGGCCACCGCCACGAAGCTCGTCCGGATCGTCGCGGAACCGGGCGCGCAGATCGCCCGGGTGCTGGCGGCGAAGGGTCGCGAGCCGGGCGCGTGAGGATTCCAGAATCCGGCGGAGCGCACTCCGCCCGAGCCACCCGACAATGGGTGCACGAAAGAGGACAAAGCGATATGGGTGACCTGAACAGCATTGTGGATTCACTATCGAGTCTCACCGTGATGGAAGCCGCCGACCTCACCAAGCTCCTCGAGGAGAAGTGGGGAGTCTCGGCCGCCGCGCCGCTCGCCGTGGCCGCGGGATCCCCGGCTGAGAGCGCCGTCGAAGAGAAGGACGAATTCGACGTCCTTCTGGTGGCGATCGGCGACAAGAAGATCCAGGTCATCAAAGAGGTGCGGGCCATCACCGGACTCGGACTCAAAGAGGCCAAGGATCTGGTCGAGAGCGCCCCGAGTACGGTCAAGGAGGGCGTGACCAAGGAGGAGGCTGCGAAGCTCCGGGAAAAGATCGAGGCGGTCGGAGGGCAGGTGGACGTCAAGTAACCAGGCAGGGTGGCGCTCGCTGAGTCGGCGATCGCCTTTCGTCACCAATTCGACCCGGAGGCCGAGACGAACCCGTGAGCAACCATCTCTCTTCTGTAAATGCATGCCGAGTCCGCAAGGACTTCTCGAAGATGCCCTCCGTCCTCGATATCCCGAACCTGATCGAGATTCAGAAGCAGACCTTCGAGCGATTCCTCCAGACCCACGTCGAGTCGGAGAAGCGCGAGAACGTTGGGCTGCAGGCCGTTTTCAACTCCGTCTTTCCCATCAAAGACTTCAACGACTCCGCTTCCCTCGAGTTCGTGGGTTACACCCTCGAGGAGCCCAAATACGACGTTCAGGAGTGTCTCCAGCGCGGGATGACCTACGCGGCGCCGTTCAAGGTGACGATTCGACTGGTCGCGTGGGATGACAGCGAGGGATCCCAGGCGATCCGCGACGTGAAGGAGCAGGAGGTCTATTTCGGGGAAATCCCGATCATGACAGAGAACGGGACCTTCATCATCAACGGCACCGAAAGGGTGGTTGTCTCTCAGCTCCACCGCTCGCCGGGGATCTTTTACGATACGTCCATCTCCACGACGGTTTCCGCGGCGGGCAAGAAGATCTACTCCTGCCGGGTCATCCCGTACCGCGGATCGTGGTTGGACCTCGAGTTCGACCACAAGGACCTGCTCTACGCCCGCATCGACCGGCGTCGGAAGATCTTTGGAACCGTTCTGCTGAAGGCCCTCGGCTATACGCCCGAGGAACTGCTGGGCCACTTCTATCAGGCCGAAGAAATCGAGATCGACGGAAAGAAGATCACCAAATCCGTCGTGCCCGATCTTCTCGAGGGGCAGCGCTGCACCAAGGAGGTGCGTGATTCGAAGGGCGCGATCCTCGTCCGGAAGGATCGCAAATTCACCCGAGCCGCCGTCCGGAAGATCGTGGAGGCCGGGATCGAGGAGATCCCGATCGGAATCGACGACCTGATCCGCGAAGATGCGGTCAAGCGCGTGGCGCCGATCGACATCGTCGACGAATCCACCGGCGAGGTGATCCTCGAGTGCAATGAGAATCTCACCGAGGCCCATCTGGAAGAATTGAAGGCCCGTGGGATCAACCGTTTCCCGTTGCTGTACCTGGACCCGCTGACGACGGGAACCGCCCTGAGCGACACGCTGCTCGCCGACAAGACCCTCACCGAGCAGGAGGCCATCATCGAGATCTACCGCCGTCTTCGTCCGGGAGACCCGCCCACGGTGGACACGGCGACGAACCTCTTCCGAAACCTCTTCTTCAATCCCGAGCGCTACGACCTGTCGCGGGTGGGGCGTCTGAAGGTGAATCACAAGCTCGGCTTCGATCCCGAGGAACGGGTCGCGGTTCAATACCCGGGACCGAACGGCTCCGGCGAGGACATCGCCCTGGGCGACCTGTCGACGCTTCGGCGGGAGGACATCCTCGCGGCATTCAAGTACCTGGTGGACCTCAAGAACGGGGCTCCGGACAAGCGGACCGACGACATCGACCATCTCGGGAATCGCCGAGTTCGCGTCGTTGGCGAGCTTCTGGAGAATCAGTATCGCATCGGTCTCGTGCGCATGGAGCGGGCCATCAAGGAGCGCATGTCGCTTCAGGAGATCGAGACGCTCATGCCCCATGACCTGATCAACTCCAAGCCGGTATCCGCGGTGGTCAAGGAGTTTTTCGGTTCGAGTCAGCTCTCCCAGTTCATGGATCAGACGAATCCGCTCTCGGCGGTGACCCACAAGCGCCGACTCTCCGCCCTGGGGCCCGGCGGACTGACCCGGGAACGCGCGGGATTCGAGGTTCGAGACGTCCATCCCACCCATTACGGGCGAATCTGCCCGATCGAGACCCCCGAGGGTCCCAATATCGGGCTCATCGCCTCGCTCTCGACCTACGCGCGCGTCAACGACCTGGGATTTATCGAGACGCCCTACCGCGTGGTCAAGAACGAGACTGTCTCCAAGGAAATCAAGTACCTGTCGGCGCTGGAAGAGGAGCGGCTCACGATCGCCCAGGCCAACGCTCCCCTGGACGATCGCGGGAAGTACCTGCGCGAGACTGTGCAGTCGCGGCGTGGACCCGATTTCATCATGGCGAATCCCTCAGAGCTCGACATGATGGATGTATCGCCCAACCAGCTGGTCTCCGTGGCCGCGTCTCTGATTCCGTTCCTGGAGAACGACGACGCCAATCGGGCGCTGATGGGCTCCAATATGCAACGGCAGGCGGTGCCGCTTCTTCGGGCCCAGGCTCCCCTGATCGGGACGGGCATGGAAGCGGTGGTCGCGCGGGATTCTGGCGTGACGGTGGTGGCGAAACGGGGCGGGGTGGTCGAATCCGTCGACGCCTCGCGCATCGTGGTCAAGCCCGACGATGACGACGGAAGCGGGTCCAACGTCGATATCATCAATCTGATCAAGTACCAGCGCTCGAATCAGAATACCTGCATCGACCAGAAGCCGATCGTGGGTCGGGGCGAACGGGTGCAGAAGGGGCAGGTCATCGCGGACGGCCCCGCCACCGAGCGCGGCGAGCTGGCGCTGGGCCGGAATGTCGTCGTCGCCTTCATGCCCTGGTCCGGCTACAACTTCGAGGACTCGATCCTGATCTCAGAACGAGTGGTGAAAGACGATTCGTACACCTCGATTCACATCGAGCAGTTCGAGTGCGTCGCCCGCGACACCAAGCTCGGAAAGGAAGACATCACCCGCGACATCCCGAACGTCGGTGAGGATGCGCTCCACGACCTCGACGAATCGGGCATCGTGCGTATCGGTGCCGAGGTGGGCCCCGACGACGTGCTGGTCGGCAAGATTACACCCAAGGGTGAGACCCAGCTCTCGCCGGAGGAGCGCCTGCTCCGCGCCATCTTCGGCGAGAAGGCCGGAGACGTTCGCGATACATCGCTGCGGGTTCCTCCCGGTGTCACCGGGACAGTGATCGGCGCCCAGGTCTTTTCGCGCCGCGGTGTCGAGAAGGACGAACGGGCCCAGGCGATCGAAGAGTCCGAGATCGAACGGCTTCGCAAGGACCAGGAGGACGAGGTCCGTATCATCCGCCGCAGCGCGATGAACAAGATTCGCGAGATCATCACCGGAAAGCGAGCGGCGAACCGGGTGGGGGATGAGCGTCGCAAGCTGAAATGGATCGAAGCGAACGACCCGATCACCGCCCAGGTGCTCGATGAGATTCCGACTCGACGCTGGAAGGACATCCAGGTCTCCGATGCGCTTCTCCAGGCCAAGGTGGATCGGATCTTCGCGGGCATCGACGAACAGGCTGCGATGATCAAGGCTGTCTTCGATGAGAAGATCGCTCGACTCAAGATGGGCGACGACCTGCCGCCGGGCGTATTCAAGATGGTCAAGGTCTATCTGGCGATCAAACGGAAGCTGTCCGTCGGCGACAAGATGGCCGGTCGCCACGGCAACAAGGGTGTGATCTCGCGGATCCTCCCCGAGGAGGATATGCCCTACATGGCCGACGGGATTCCCGTCGACATCGTCCTCAATCCGCTGGGTGTTCCCTCGCGAATGAATGTCGGTCAGATCCTGGAAACGCACCTGGGATGGGCCGCTTACGGGCTGGGTCTGCAGATCGATGCATTCCTGCGCGAGGAGAGAGAACCCGATGAGGAATCACTGCGCAGCAAGATGAAGGCGATCTACGCGGACGATCAGATCTCGAAGCAGCTGGATTCGATGCCCGCGGATCGGCTCAGAAGCTTGGCGGAAAATGTTCGCGAGGGCATCCACATGTCGACCGCGGTGTTCGATGGGGCCAAGGAGGACGAGGTCCAGGCGGAGTTGGAACGAGCTCATCTGCCGCTGAGCGGCCAGACCGTGCTCTTCGACGGGCGGACCGGGGAGCCCTTCGATTCCGAGATCACCGTCGGTGTGCTCTACATGATGAAGCTCCATCACCTGGTGGACGACAAGATTCACGCTCGCAGCATCGGCCCGTACAGCCTCGTGACCCAGCAGCCCCTCGGTGGTAAGGCGCAGTTCGGTGGACAGCGCCTCGGCGAGATGGAAGTCTGGGCCATGGAGGCCTACGGAGCGGCATTCGCGCTTCAGGAGTTTCTCACGGTCAAGTCTGACGACGTCCTGGGCCGAACCCGGATCTACGAGTCCATCGTAAAAGGCGAGAACGTTCTCGAGCCCGGATTGCCCGAG
This sequence comes from Myxococcales bacterium, assembly GCA_022571825.1. Classification (GTDB taxonomy): domain Bacteria; phylum Myxococcota_A; class UBA9160; order UBA9160; family SMWR01; genus JACZXC01. Next base: position 5,562 of record JACZXC010000044.1, read on the forward strand.
TCCTTCAACGTCCTGGTAAAGGAACTGCAGGCGTTGGGCCTCGACGTCGAACTCATGGAACAACGGATATAGCAACGGGGGGAACGCTTTGCGCGATCTCTACAATCTCTTCGAAAAACCCAAAGACCCGCTTGCGTTCAGCGCGGTTCGGATCTCGCTGGCATCGCCGGAGAAGATCCGGGAGTGGTCCTTCGGCGAGGTCAAAAAGCCGGAGACCATCAACTATCGGACGTTCAAACCCGAACGCGACGGGCTCTTCTGCGCGAAAATTTTCGGTCCCGTAAAGGACTACGAGTGCAATTGCGGCAAATACAAGCGCATGAAGCACCGCGGGGTCGTGTGTGAAAAGTGCGGTGTGGAGGTCATCCAGTCGAAGGTGCGTCGCGAGCGGATGGGGCACATCACCCTGGCGACGCCGGTTGCCCACATCTGGTTCCTGAAATCGCTGCCTTCGCGGATCGGAAACATTCTCGAGATCACCTTGCGGGACCTCGAGAAGGTCCTCTACTTCGAGTCGCACATCGTCATCGACGTGGGCGATACCGATCTGAAGTTCGGCGAACTCCTCAATGACGACGCGCTGGCCGAGGCTCGCGAGCAGTACGGCCGCGACGCTTTCAAGATTGGGATCGGTGCCGCAGCCGTGCGCGACATGCTCGGGACCCTCAAGGTCGAGGACGAGTGCAGGCGCCTGCGAGTCGAGATGCGAGAGGCGACGAGCGAGGCAAAACGAAAGAAGGTGTCGAAACGACTGAAGGTCCTCGACGCTTTCCGGGAGTCGGGTAACCGGCCCGAACACATGATTCTCGAGGTGATTCCGGTTCTTCCGCCCGATCTGCGCCCCCTCGTTCCCCTCGATGGTGGCCGCTTCGCCACCAGCGACCTCAACGATCTCTATCGCCGGGTCATCAACCGCAACAATCGGCTCAAGCGCCTTCAGGAGCTGAATGCGCCCGAGGTCATCATCCGCAACGAGAAGCGGATGCTTCAGGAAGCGGTCGACGCTCTGTTCGACAACGGCCGGCGGGGTCGCGTGATCACCGGACCTTCGAAGCGGCCGCTCAAGTCACTTTCGGACATGCTCAAGGGCAAGACCGGGCGCTTCCGGCAGAACCTCCTGGGCAAGCGGGTCGATTACTCCGGCCGCTCGGTCATCGTGGTCGGGCCCGAATTGCGCCTGCACCAGTGCGGCTTGCCCAGCCTAATGGCCGTAGAGCTCTTCAAACCCTTCATCTACTCGAAGCTCGAACAACGCGGCTACGTGACCACGATCAAGGCCGCGAAGAAAATGGTCGAGAAGGAGCACCCCGAGGTCTGGGACATCCTCGCCGAGGTGATTCAGGAGCACCCGATCCTCCTGAACCGAGCTCCGACTCTGCACCGCCTGGGCATCCAGGCCTTCGAGCCCCAGCTCATCGACGGCAAGGCGATCCAACTCCACCCGCTGGTATGCGCGGCGTTCAACGCAGACTTCGATGGCGATCAGATGGCGGTCCACGTGCCCCTGTCGGTAGAAGCCCAGATCGAAGCTCGGGTGCTCATGATGTCGACCAACAACATCCTGAGCCCGGCGACCGGTCGCCCCGTCATCGGTCCCAGCCAGGATATCGTGTTGGGCTGCTACTACATGACGCGCGAGGCATCCAGTGCCCTCGGCGCGGGCATGGTCTTTCCGAACGTCCATCAGGTCCGGATCGTATACGACCTGGGCGAGCTGGGACTCCACGCGCCGATCAAAGTGCGCATGGACGGCAAGCTGGTCGAAACGGCGACGGGCCGGGTGCTTCTGAAGGAGATCGTCCCGGATGACATCCCCTTCGAGATCATCAACCAGGTAATGGACAAGAAGGCCCTCGGCGAGTTGATCGATCAGTGCTACCGCCGACTTGGTAACAAGGCCACCGTTCTTCTCGCCGATCGGCTGCGCACTCTGGGCTACCGCTACGCTACCCGAGCCGGGATCTCGGTGTCGATTCACGATATGAAGATCCCGAGCGACAAGGAAAAGTTCATCAAAGCGGCGGAGACCCAGGTTCAGGAGATCGAACAGCAGTACCAGGAAGGGTTGATCACCGATGGAGAGCGCTACAACAAAGTGATCGACATCTGGGCCGACGCAACGGAGCAGGTGGCCGATCAGATGTTGGCGGGGTTGGGGACCCAGATCGAACGGGACGAAGACGGCAAGGAACGACAGGTCCCTAGCTTCAACCCCATCTACATGATGGCCGACTCCGGCGCGCGCGGTTCGGCGCAGCAAATGCGTCAGCTCGCCGGGATGCGCGGCCTCATGGCCAAGCCCTCGGGAGAGATCATCGAGACTCCCATCACTTCGAACTTTCGTGAAGGGCTCTCGGTGCTCCAGTACTTCATCTCGACCCACGGTGCCCGAAAGGGTCTGGCCGATACTGCGCTCAAGACCGCCAATTCGGGCTACCTGACCCGCCGTCTGGTGGATGTGTCGCAGGACATGATCGTGCGCGCCGTCGACTGCGGCACAACCGATGGTCTTTCTATCGGCGCCCTGGTCGAAGGGGGCGAGGTCATCGAGCCGATCGGCGAGCGCATCCTGGGGCGGGTTGCCGTGTCAGCCATCAAAGACCCGATCAGCGACGCGATATTGGTCGAAGCCGGTGAGGAGATCGACGAGGAGAAGGTCGCGACCATCGAGGATGCCGGCATCGACAGTATCATGATCCGCTCGGTGCTCACGTGCGAGACGCCCTACGGCGTGTGCAGCGCCTGCTACGGGCGCGATCTCTCCCGCGGAGAGCTCGTGAACCAGGGTGAGGCCGTGGGTGTGATCGCCGCTCAGTCGATCGGAGAACCGGGAACGCAGCTCACGATGCGCACGTTCCATATCGGTGGAACTGCAACCCGACGAGTCGAGCAGTCACACGCCGAGTCCGCGACCGAGGGCGAGGTCCGATTCAAGAATCTCCGCACCGTGAAGGATCGCGAGGGTCGCCAGATCGCGATGAATCGCAACGGAGAGATCGAGATCCGCGACGCGAGCGGCCGCGACCGAGAGCATCATCCGGTGGTGTACGGCGCCCACGTTTTCGTGAAAAACGGCGAGCACGTTACGGCTGGGACGATGTTGCTCGAGTGGGATCCCTTCGCCAATCCGATTTTGTCGGAGGTGTCGGGGTCTGTGAAGTTCGGGGATATCATCGAGGGCTCCACGATGAAGGAGCAGGTGGACGAGTTCACCGGTATCTCCTCGAGGGTCATCATCGAATCCAAGGACCCGGAGCTGCGCCCTCGTATCTCCATCAAGGGCCCATCGGGCGCGACGGATTTCCGTGCGCTGCTCCCGGTGGGTGCCAACCTGGCCGTAACCGAAGGGCAGGAGGTCGCTGCGGGTGACGTGCTTTCCAAGATGCCCCGGGAAACCACCAAGACCAAGGACATCACCGGAGGTCTGCCCCGAGTGGCGGAGCTCTTCGAGGCGCGCAAGCCCAAGGATTTCGCAATCGTGAGCGAGATCGACGGGATGGTCTCCTTCGGGCCCGACTCGCGCGGCAAGCGCAAGGTCGTGATCACCCCCGATATCGAAGAGGCGGAGCCCAAGGAATACCTGATCCCGAAGGGCAAGCACATCAGCGTCCACGAGGGCGATCGGGTGGCCGCCGGCGACGCGCTGATGGACGGCTCCTCCAATCCTCACGACATCCTGAAGATCAAGGGCGAGAAGGAGCTGGCGAAGTATCTGGTGGATGAGGTGCAGGAGGTCTACCGGCTTCAGGGCGTCAAGATCAACGACAAGCACATCGAAGTCATCGTTCGCCAGATGCTGCGCCGGGTGAAGGTGACCGACGTCGGTGACACCGACTTCCTGGTGGGGGAGCACGTGGAGAAGAGGTCCTTCGAGGCGGCCAACCTGCGCATGGCCGAGCAGGACAAGCAGCCGGCCCTGGCCGAGCCCCTGCTGTTGGGGATCACCAAGGCTTCGCTCTCGACGGAATCGTTCATCTCCGCAGCGTCCTTCCAAGAGACCACCAAGGTGCTCACCGAGGCCTCCATGTGGGGCAAGGTCGATCATCTACTCGGGCTCAAGGAGAACGTGATCATGGGCCGGCTGATTCCGGCGGGTACCGGAATGGCCCGCTTGAACCGGATCGGGATCCAGATCCATGCGCCCGAGGAGATTCTCGAGGGCCCCGAGGACGAGACCACGGCCCCGCTCCAGCCGGTCACTGCCGACGAAGACATCGGGACCCCGGCGGAGAGCCTTCTGGCCGGGAGCGCGTCCCCGGGGGATCCGCTCAGGGAGTAGGGGTTTGCACCCGGGTCGGGGTTCGGTCTCCGTGAGAGCGTTGACAGGGGTCGGAACCCAGCTAAAATCCAGCGGTTTTTGAATTTAGCCGCTCTCCCGGGCGCAGCTTTCGGCACGACGAATGGGGTTCCCCGAGGGTCACCCTCCGGTCTCTTCGTCGCCGCAAGCGGGGCACAGGGGAGAAATGTCTCGAGATTCCGGGTCGCAATTTCGCTCCTCGATTTCGACCGCGCGCATGGAGATTCGATGCCGACGATTCAACAGCTGGTACGCCGCGGCCGTGTGCGGCAGCTGTCGCGATCAAAATCTCCGGACCTGCTGAACTCGCCCCAGCGTCGCGGCGTGTGTCTTCGCGTCTTCACGGCGACACCCAAGAAGCCGAACTCCGCCCTTCGAAAGGTGGCTCGTGTACGGCTCACCAACGGCCGCGAGGTGAACGCCTACATCCCGGGGGTTGGGCACAACCTTCAGGAACACTCGGTGGTGCTCGTGCGCGGGGGCCGCGTGAAGGATTTGCCCGGCGTTCGTTACCACATCGTGCGCGGAACTCTCGACACGACGGCCGTCGCAGATCGTCACCGAGGTCGGTCCAAGTACGGAGCCAAGCGGCCGAAGTAGCGATTCTTCGAGCGGCCGGGCCCGCGTCGGGGGACGCATTGCCCGGCCGCCGTCTTTTCGGGGATCTTCAGGGAGACGACAGCAAGATGCCGCGACGACGTGAAGTTCCGAAGCGACCCGCCGAACCCGACCCGAAGTACAAGGATCGCATGGTCGGGCGCTTCACGAACGTGATCATGAGGGACGGGAAGAAGAGCATCGCCGAGCACATTGTCTACGGGGCGTTCGGGGTGATCGAGAAGAAGACCCGAAATGACCCTCTGGCCATGTTTCGTCGCGCCCTCGAGAACGTTCGGCCGCGCGTCGAAGTGAAGTCGCGTCGTGTGGGCGGAGCCACCTACCAGGTGCCGATCGAAGTGCGCCCCGAACGGGCCACGTCGCTCGCGATGCGCTGGCTGAAGGAATACGCCCGAGCTCGCAGCGGCAAGAGTATGCGTGAAAAGCTCGCCGACGAGATCATCGATGCGGCGAACGAACGCGGGGAGAGCGTGAAGAAGCGCGAGGACACCCATCGCATGGCCGAGGCCAACAAGGCCTTTTCCCACTACCGCTGGTAGGGCCGGTGGCGACGGAAGCAGGCAAGCGCCGCAGGGGCGCGCGCCGCGAGACGAAGGCGAACGAAGTCGGAACTGCATCATGACCCGCTTGGCACCGATCGAGAGAACGCGCAACATCGGCATCATGGCGCACATCGATGCCGGGAAGACGACGACGACCGAGCGGATCCTCTACTACACGGGCGTCAGCCACAAGATGGGCGAAGTCCACGACGGCGCCGCGGTGATGGACTGGATGCAGCAAGAGCAGGAGCGTGGCATCACGATTACGTCGGCGGCGACCACGTGCTTCTGGAAAGACCATCGCATCAACATCATCGATACTCCCGGGCACGTCGACTTCACGATCGAGGTCGAGCGCTCTTTGCGGGTCCTTGACGGTGCGATCGCGGTGTTCTGCGGTGTGGCCGGTGTGGAGCCCCAGTCGGAGACCGTATGGCGCCAGGCGGATCGCTACGAAGTTCCCCGGATCGCCTTCGTGAACAAGATGGATCGCGTGGGCGCAGACTTCGACCGGGTGGTGCGGATGATCGGAGAGCGCTTCGGCGCCCGTGTGGTCCCGCTGCAACTCCCCATCGGCGCCGAGGAGGGCTTCCGGGGGGTCGTCGATCTTCTCAGCGAGAAGGCGATCCTCTGGGATGCGTCCACCCTGGGGGCCGAGTTCGAAGAGTGCGAGGTGCCCGCGGAGCTGGGACCCGCCGTGGCGGAGGCGCGGGAGCGCTTGGTAGAGGCGGCGGCGGACTTCGACGACGCGCTGATGGCGCGTTTCCTCGAGGGGGGACCGGTATCGGCGGACT
>JACZXC010000045.1 GCA_022571825.1 Myxococcales bacterium
GCTGAACCCGCGCCGCCCTCCGGATCCGCAGCGCCCTCGCCCCCGTCACCACCCTCCTGCGGGAGAGGCGGCTCCTGCTGCCGCGGATCGGTGTGCTGATCGCCCTCCCGCTCCTCCTCGGCTGTGCGGGCGACTTCCTGGCCATCGACGGTGGATTTCGCCATTCGACCCACGGCTACACCCTGGGTCTTCCGAACGGACCGGGTCCCCCCTGGATGCGTGTCCAGGTCAAAGATGCCCAGATCGCGTTTCGCCGGCCGGGCCCCCAGACGATCAGCGTGCAGTCGCGATGCGGGGGGCCGCTCAGCTCCCCCTCGATCCTGGCTCGGCATCTCCTGATCGGCGTCTCGCCCCGGACCCTGCGCGAGTCCGGCCCGACCGAGGTCGATGGTCGAAGCGCCTGGACGCAGACGGTCGACGCCGGCGGGGGGGTTCGCCTCAAGACCGTCACCACGGTGATGGACGACTGCGTGATCGATTGGATCTTGGCGGCTCCCGCTGGCGCGAATTTCGAGCTGGCGGAGCCGGCCTTCGATCGGTGGCGCGCAACGTTTCGGCTGGAGGGCCGCTCGCCCCCCGAGGAGGGCGGATGAACTCGGACCTGACCGTGGATCGGATTTCGGGACGTGTCGCGGGGCTGGGAGAGCTCGTTCTCGATCTCCTCGACCGCTGCGGGGCCTTCGCAATCCTGGCGGGTCACACGGTTCGCGCCGCCGCGCGGCCGCGGTTTCCCGTCCTCGAGACGCTTCGGCAGATGGAAGCGATCGGCACGCGTTCGGTCACGATCGTCCTGCTCACAGCGGTGTTCACGGGCATGGTGATGGCGCTCCAGACGGGCATCGCCCTGGCCCGTTTTGGTGCCAAACCCTACGTCGGGGCGGTGGTGGGCTTGTCCCTGGTCCGGGAGCTCGCGCCCGTTCTCACGGCACTCATGGTCGCGGGCCGGGTCGGTGCGGGGATCACGGCGGAAATCGGCGCCATGGCAGTGACCGAGCAGATCGACGCCATCCGCTCGATGGGGGCGGACCCCGTGCAGAAGCTGGTGCTTCCCCGGGTGGTCGCAACCACCTTGACGCTTCCGTTGCTCACCATCCTCGCGGTGATCCTGGGCCTGTTCGGCGGCCTGCTGATCGCCACCACCCAGTTCGGCATCTCCGCGAACTTCTACCTCCAGACCATCTTCACCAACGTCACCGTGGCGGACTTTCTCTCGGGGATCGCGAAGACCTTTTTTTTCGGCTGGAGCATTGCAACTCTGGGCTGCTTCTTCGGCCTCCAAACCACCGGCGGCACCGTAGGAGTCGGGAGGGCCACGACCCAAGCCGTCGTGCTTGCCTCGATTACCGTTTTGATCTCCGACTTCTTCCTCACGAAGCTCATGTTCATTCTATGAGTGTCGAGACCCCGGACGGCAACCCGATCATCGAGCTCCGGGGCCTGCGCAAGGCTTTCGGGAACCATCGGGTTCTCCGCGGCCTCGATCTCCGCGTGCCCGCCGGAAAAACGCTGACGATTCTGGGGGGCTCGGGGAGCGGCAAGTCGGTCTGTCTGAAGCACATGATCGGCCTGCTCAAGCCCGAATCCGGACGCGTCCTCGTGCTCGGTGAGGACATCACGGACCACACGGAACATCAGCTGGTACCCGTACGCACGCGAGTCTCGATGGTGTTCCAGAGCGCGGCGCTCTTCGACTCGCTGACGGTCTACGAGAACGTGGCCTACCCGCTGCGGGAGCACCGCGATTGGAAGGAGTCACGGATCGCCGAGCGGGTGCGCGAGTGCCTGGAGGCGGTGGGCCTGGCGGGCGGTGAGCGACTGATGCCCGCGGAGCTCTCCGGGGGGATGCGCAAGCGGGTCGGCGTGGCTCGGGGCATCGCTCTCGAGCCCCGCGTCATTCTCTACGACGAGCCTACGACCGGTCTGGATCCAGCCAACCAGCGCCGGATCGGTGAACTGATTGGTTCGTTGCAGGAGCGTCTGCAGGTGACGTCAGTGGTGGTGACCCATGAGCTCGAGCTGTGCTTTTCGGTGTCAGACCGGGTGGCGCTCCTGAAGGACGGTAGAATTGCCGTGGAGGGGACGGCCGCCGAAATGAAGGTGTCCGAGCATCCCGCGGTCCGCTCGTTCCTCGCCGGTGCGCAGGATTCCGCCGAGGCGGGCTCGGGCGAGGCGTCCGAAGGAGGTCGATATGGATCGTGATCGGCGACTCAGCCTCACGGTGGGAGGCCTGGTGGTCGCGTCGCTGGTGGCCTTCGCCGTCGCCATCCTGTCGCTGTCGTCTCAAACGGGTGTCTGGACCCCCCACTACCGGCTGGTGGGCTACTTCGACAATGTGGGAGGTTTGATCGGTGGCGCGCCGGTATGGCTGGCGGGCAAGCTAGTCGGCGGGGTGGAAAGCGTGGCCTTTGACACCACCGCCAAGGGGCGACCGATGGTGAAGGTCGCCATGCAGGTCGAGGAGGCGGTCCAAGAGCGGATCCGGAGCGACTCGGTCGCGAGTATTGGAACCATCGGACTGCTGGGCGACGTGTATGTCGAGATCTCCCTGGGAACCGCCGACGGACCGATGCTCGCCGATGGCGACGAGCTGTCTACGATCGATCCCCTGGACCTGAACCGGATGATCTCCAAGGGCGCGGAGGCCCTCGATCAGATCACGAGTCTCACGTCCAGCCTGAATCAGGTGGTGTCGGAGTTCGAGCAGGAGGGGGGCGGCCGGAACCTCGCCGATGCCGCCCGGGCCTTCGGCGATCTGATCGGCGAGATCCAGAGTGGCGAGGGGATTCTCCACAGTCTCGTCTACGATTCCTACGCGGGGACCAACGTCGGGAGCGTCGGGCGCTCGCTGGTAGCCCTCGAGGACATCCTGATCGCGGTCGCCGAAGGGGACGGTGTTCTGCACTCGATGCTCTACGATTCTCCCGAGGAGCAGGGCCTGGTGCTCGAATTCCTCGAGGCCGGCTCCCGACTCAACAGCATCCTCGCCAAGATCGATCGCGGTGAGGGGACTTTCGGCCTGATGTTGAACGATCCGACGCTCTATGAGGAGGTCAAGCTGTTGGTGGGTGGCGCGGGTCGCAGTCGCGTGGTTCGGGCTCTGATCAGTCTCACGACCTCCAATGACGACTAGAGAGCTTCCCGAGAAGCGGCACTGGTCCCTGGAGGGTGCGCGGACATTGCTGGACGAGGTGCGCGAGCGCACGGGCCGGTCCGTCGATCAGGTCAACGATCTACTGAAGGAACGCGAGGGGCTGGCTGCGGACTCCGCCGAGCGCAGCGAGTTGGACGCTCGCATCCGAACGGCGGTGAGCCGTTGGGTGCGATCGATGGAAGCCCTGGGTGTCGAGGTGAAGGGCATCTGGCTCGTCGACTTCGACAACGGTCGTGGCTACTACTGCTGGCGGTGGCCGGAGGAGGACCTCGCGTACTTCCACGGATACGACGAGGGATTCGGCGGTCGCATCCGCATTCAATGAGGGCGACTTCGCTCGCCTAGGGTCGCTCGCCGATGGGTGATCCCGAGGCCGTCGTTGTGTAGGCGGCCTCGGCATGGAGGGTGAGATCGAGGCCCATCGACTCGGCCTCCTCGTCGACGCGCAGGCCCGTGATTCGCTTGACGATCAGGAGGATCACGTAGCTCCCGATTCCACAGAGTAAATAAGTTGCCAGGATCGCCTTGATCTGGGTGATCACCTGCCCCCCGTTCCCCGTCAAGAGGCCGCCGCCGCCGTCGGTCAGGGAGGTGGAGGCGAAGATGCCCGTTGCGATCGCGCCCCAGGTCCCTCCCACACCGTGGACGCCGACCACGTCGAGGGCGTCGTCATAGCCCAGCTTGGCCTTGAAGCTGCAGGCCTTGAAGCAGAGGAAGCCCGCGACGGCGCCGATGATGATCGCCGCCCAGGGCTCGACGAAGCCCGCGGCGGGCGTGATCGCGACCAGTCCCGCGACGGCGCCCGTCGCGGCACCCACCGCCGTCGGTTTTCCCCGGCTGATCCACTCACTGAACATCCACCCGAGCACTGCGGCGCCAGTGGCCGTGTTGGTGTTCACGAAGGCGAGGGTCGCGATGCCGTCGGCGGCCAACGCGCTTCCCGCGTTGAACCCGAACCAGCCGACCCAGAGCAGCGACGCGCCGATGATGACGAAGGGCACGTTGTGGGGCTGCATGGGCTCCCGTCCGTAGCCGCGTCGCTTGCCCAGCATGATGGCGGCCACCAGGGCGGAGGTGCCCGACGAGATGTGCACGACGGTGCCGCCGGCGAAGTCGAGGGTGCCCATTGCCCCAAGCCAGCCGTCGGGACCCCAGACCCAGTGGCAGAGCGGCGAGTAGATGAAGGTCGTCCACAGGACCAGGAACAGGAGGAAGGCCGAGAATTTCATGCGCTCGGCAATGGCGCCGACGATCAGGGCCGGTGTAATGATGGCGAACATGAGCTGAAACACCATGAAGGTCTGGGGCGGAATATTTTCATCGGGTCCGGCCTCCCAGCCCACGCCCCGGAGGCCGATCAGAGATAGATCCCCGATCAATCCGCCGCCGGCATCGGGGCCAAAGGCGATCGAATAGCCCCACAGCACCCAGGTCACGCTCACCACCGCAGCCGTCACGAAGCACAGCATCAAGATCGAGAGCACGTTCTTCCCGCGGACCAATCCGCCGTAGAAGAGTGCGAGCCCGGGGATCGTCATCATCAGGACGATCGCCGAGCTGGTCAGGACCCACGCGACGTCACCGCTGTTGAGTCCGCTCACCGCCGCCTCGGCTTCCTGCGCAAACGCCCCACGGGGGATGAGGATCAGTGCGAGAGATGCCACGAGCCGGAGCACGGGCTGGAAGCCGATGGGCATGGCGTTGCCTCCTCGTTCGGGTGCAATGAGCCGATCCAAGCGCTCGGCTCTGAAGCAAGGGTTGTGCCAGATCTGACACAGGGCGTGATGGGTCGTGCCCTGACGTCTGCGGGACCCGAAGCCGGGAAACCGCCGGGAACGGGACCCGCGGCTGCTCCGCGATGCCCAGCCACGAGGCACCGCGTGCACAGAAAGTGAACAGCGCGTTCTCCGGATCGGCTCGGACCCGGCGGCCGTGTCGCGCGCTCGATCGTCAGGCGTCCGTCGAATCCCGGGACGGGACCGCGGTGTCGCCGGCGGGAAGGCCGAGCCGCGCGATCAGATTGCGCGCCTCGGTGAGGTCCCCCGCGTTCAGGCAGGTGGCGAGCGCCTCCAGCAACTGTCGGCGATGCTCGTCCTGCGCGCGCAGATGATTGCGCAGGTCGGTCACCGCCAGGGCCACGGGCTTCAGATAGTCGTGGGGACGCAGGGAGAGACGTTGGGAATACTCTCCGTTCTTCAATCCCCGCACCGCCCGCTCGATCACCCCCGCGGGCCCCGCGACCCGGTGGGTCAGGAAGGTCGCCACGGCGCCGACCCCCACCACGGCGATGATGAAGTAGACGCCGTTGGCGCGGAGAAAGAGGGTGCGGGTCTCGTCGACGGTCAGGGCCTTGCGTGCGGGATCTCCCAGGAGCAGGGTGATCGAGGTGACGTACGCGATCGCGACGATTCCCATGACCGTCAGCAGCGGCACCAGCACCGCCAGCTGCAGGAGCGGATCGACGAAATAACGCTCCCGTTTCGGCCGGCTCGCGCCGGTGGGGCCGGGGGATCGCGCCGGGGTCGCCGCCGCGGGCACCAGGGGTTCGGGGTCACACGATAGTGTCGAGACCAGGCTCGCTCGCACCGGCGCGGGAATTTCGATCTCGTGCCGGTATTGCGGGTGGTCGATGCGGATCGCGGCGCGAACCCCGAGATCGGCGAACCGATGCGCCTGGCTGTCGCTGAGGCCGAAGCGGATGTACTGCACCGCCGAGATCCGGTCCTGCTCGAACTGCTTGGTGTCGAAGCGCGCGGGAATCGCTTCGGCGTCCCGGCCGGTACCGAGGGAGAGAGCCACGTGCTCGTCGAGCCCCACCAGGCGCTCGAGCTCGGGTCGGATTTCAGCCAGGTCGGTGATCTCGATGAATAGGGTTGCCGAGAGCTCGCGGTCCCCGGGCATCAGCTCGTTGTAGACGTCGATTTCGCGTTGGATCTTCTCGGGTTCCCCGATGCCTTCGACCCAGACCATTTCCTGGACCTGGAAGCGCAGGGTCTCTCGGTCCTCGAACAGCAGGGTCACGCGCTCGCCCACCGCCATGCGCCGGTTGCGCTTGTGCGCGATGATCGCATCGCGGTAGCCGGGGCGAAGAGCCGCGTACCGGTCTCGAGGGACGATTTCTTCGAGGCTCAGCGGTCTCATCCGCCGCCCATCCCATAGGCTCGATGCAGTAGAACCACCGGGTGGTGTGCCTTGCGCCCCAGGCCCTCCTGAATCCGCAGAGCCGCCAGGGGGCAGTCCGTGGCGATCACGTCGGGCTCGGCGTCCTCGAGGCGCTTGAGCATCTTGGCCGCTACCCGCATCGACTCGTCGTGAAATCGCGCCTGCATGCCCCAGGTGCCGTCGACGCCGGAGCACGCATCCACCACGCTCACGTCTGCCCCCGCCAGGCGAAGCAGGTCCCTCGCGCGAAAACCGATGTTCTGGGCCCGCAGGTGGCAGGGCGCGTGGTACGCCACCTTTCCGAGGGGTTTCGTGAAGTCGCGGTTCATCTTCTTCGCGCGGGCCAGATCGAAGAGATACTCCATCAAGTCTCGGGTTGCCCCGGCCACCCGTCGGGCGGATTCGGTTCGGAGCAGCCGCGGATACTCGGTCTTGAGCATGAGCGAACACGAAGGGCCGGGAACCACGATCGTGGCGCCGGCCTCGACGCGCGGCAGGAGTTCGGCCACGTTGAGCTCGGCGTTGCGGCGAGCCGCGTCCAGATCGCCGACGTCCGTGAAGGGCATGCCACAGCAGCGCCGATAGACCAGCTCGACTCGCACCCCACTGTGCTCCAAGACCTCGACGGCGGCGCGTCCGGTTTCGGGGTCGCTGTAGTCGACGGAACAGGTGGTGAAGAATGCGACGTATCCATTCGTCGCCTCGGATCGCGCCTTGCGCTGGGCGAACCAGCGCCGGACCGTCTTGCTGGTGAACGAGGGCTGCACCCAGTCTCGGTGGATGCCCAGGGTCTTCTCCATCGCGATTCGAGACAGGCGGTTGCGATTCGCGAAATTCATGAGAGACGGAACCAGGGCGCCGAGCTTTCCGATCAGGTCGGTTCGCGTCGTGAGCTTCTGCCTGAGGGGGATTCCATCCCGTTTGGCGCGGGCACCCTGATGGCGCCGCATCAGCTTCGGGAAGTCCACGTCCCAGTCGTGGGGCGCGGTGTAGGGACAGTGGTTGTAACAGAGCTTGCAGTGGTAACACAGCTCGTTGACGGTATCGAAACCCGCCATGGTGACGCCTTCGATCTCGCGATCGGTGGCGTCGATCAGCTCGAACAGCTTCGGAAACGATGGGCACAGCGGCAGACAGCGCCGACACTGGTGGCAGATTTCGCCGACGCGTCGCAGCTCGGTCTCGAGGGCCTCGGCATCCGCGTAGTCCGGATCGCCGTAGTACACCTCGCTTGACGGACGCGCCGGGGGCTCGACCTTCATGGCGATTCGACCCAAGGCTTCGACGCGGATGCCCCTCCGGCGGGGCGGCGACACCCACGGAAACGCATGCCGACTACAGCTTCTCCAGCCCGTCGAGCGCCTTCTGGAAGCGGCCGGCGTGGGATCGTTCGGCTTTGGCGAGGGTCTCGAACCACTCCGCGATCTCGACGAAGTTCTCGCTGCGAGCGGCTTTGGCCATGCCCGGATACATCTCCGTGTACTCGAAGGTCTCACCGGCCACGGCGGCAGCCAGATTCACGTCGGTGGCGCCGATCGGCTTGTCCGTCGCCGGATCACCGGCGGGCTTCAGGAAGTCGAGGTGGCCGTGGGCATGCCCGGTCTCGGCCTCGGCGGTGTCGCGAAACAGGCCCCCGACGTCGGGATAGCCCTCGATGTCTGCCTGCCGCGCGAAATAGAGATAGCGGCGATTGGCCTGGGACTCTCCGGCAAAGGCGGCCTTGAGGTTCTCGTGGGTCTTGCTCCCCTTGAGCTGGGTCATATCGGATCCTCCTGTCGCGGGCGGGGTGGGTTCGTGATTCGGCCGAATTCTAACCACGACCGGGGCTCACTCCAAGCCCTTCCGAATCCCGCGACTCGCCGTTGAAGCGCTAATCTCTGGGTGGATTCTGTACAGGAGGCGGTGCGAGCCCATGGCTGGCAAGGCCGGCAAGACCCGTATCGAACGCGACTCCATGGGCGAGATGGAAGTGCCGGTCGATGCGCTCTGGGGCGCATCGACCCAGCGCGCCGTCCTCAACTTTCCCGTGAGTGGAGAGCGTTTCCCCCGTCGCTTCATCCAGGCCCTGGGCATCATCAAGGCCGCGGCGGCGGGCACCAACGCGGAACTCGGAGTCATCGACGGCAAGATCGCCGAGGCGATCCAGGCGGCTGCCAAGGAGGTCGCCGACGGGGTCCTCGACGACGAGTTCGTGCTCGACGTCTTCCAGACCGGCTCGGGGACATCGACGAACATGAACGCCAACGAAGTGATCGCGAATCGCGCCCAGCAGCTTCTGGGAAAGGGATCGGAGTCCATTCACCCAAACGATCACGTCAATGCGAGCCAGTCGTCCAACGACGTGATCCCGACCGCGCTTCACGTCGCGGCCCGTCAGGGGATCGTCGAGGACCTGCTCCCGGCCCTGCGCCGGCTGCATGCCTGTCTGCGCCGCAAGGCGGAGGAGTTCGACGCGGTGGTGAAGATCGGCCGCACCCACCTGATGGATGCGACGCCGGTGCGGCTGGGGCAGGAGTTTGCCGGCTACGCGCGCCAGGTCGAGCTCGGTGTGACCCGGGCCGAGGCCGCCTGCGAGCGCCTCGAAGAGCTCGCCCTCGGCGGCACGGCGGTGGGGACGGGCTTGAACCGGCCGCCGGATTTCCCCGTGAAGGCGATCGCCCGCATTTCCGAGGCGACCGGCATCGCGTACCGCGAGACGGCGGACCATTTCGAGGCCCAGGGGGGCCGCGATGCCGCGGTGGAGGCGAGTGGGGCGCTCAAGACGATCGCGGTATCGCTCTACAAGATCGCCAATGACATACGGCTGCTGGGATCCGGGCCGCGCTGTGGCCTGGGCGAGTTGACGCTCCCCGCGCTCCAGCCCGGCTCTTCGATCATGCCCGGGAAGGTGAACCCGGTGATCTGTGAGTCCGTGACCCAGGTGGCTGCCCAGGTGATCGGGAACGATGCAGCGGTGACCGTGGGGGGACTCTCCGGTCACCTCGAGCTCAACGTCTTCATTCCGGTCATCGCGCGGAACCTGCTCGAGTCGATTCGCCTGCTGACCAACGTTTCGAACCTCTTCGTCGAGAAGTGCCTGGATGGGCTGAAAGCGAATCGCGACCGCGCCGAATCGCTGGTGGAGGGGAGTCTCGCCATGGTCACGGTGCTGGCGCCCGAGATCGGATACGACGCGGCAGCCGCGATCGCCAAGGAATCGTTTGCCACCGGCAAGACCGTGCGCGAGCTCTGTCTCGAGAAGAAGGTGCTTCCCCCCGACCGGCTCGAGCGCCTCCTCGACCCCCGAAGCCAGACCGGGGACGGTTCGGGTTCCTGAGAAGACCGAACTGGATTTGAATCCAGTTGGCTCGGACGGGATTCCGCGCCCCGATGACCCGCTGGATCTCGACCGCATCCCGGGCTTCCCCCTCCCCCGGATGCGCACCCGCAGCGAGCCAAAGGCGAGCGGAGCGCCGGAGCCCGAGCGAAGTGCGGGTGGGACGGGCTCTGCCCGGACCGGGACCCGCGAGGTTAGATGACTCCGCGCTGGCGGAGACGTCGGATCTCGGCTTCGTCGAGTCCCAACTCGCTGAGGATCTCATCGGTGTGGGCACCCAGGGCGGGGGCTCCCGTGCGAACCCGGGTAGGCGTGCGCGAGAACTTCGCCGCGGGTCCGATGATCGGCGCGGTGGATCCGTCCGCCTGCGTCGTCGACTGCAGCATGTCGCGTTCGAGGACCGCCGGATCCCGAGCCGCCTCGGTGTAGGTGCGCACCGGCGCCGCGGGGAGCCCCGCACCGGTCAACGCCTCCACCGCCTCCGCGACGCTGTGCTCAGCAGTCCACTCCTCGAGCAGCGCATCGACCTCGCCTCGTCGCTGGATGCGTGCGGGAGCGGTTGCGTAGGCCGGGTCGTCTGCGAGCTCGGGACGACCCAGCAGCCTCGCCAGCCGCTTCCAGTGCGAGTCGAGAAGGACGCCCGCCATGATATGGCCGTTCCGGCAGCGGTAGGAGTTGGCCGGTGCGGCGATCCGAAACTCGTTGCCGAGTCGGGGGAGGGGAACGTCCAGGGCGCCGAGGGTGAGATACCCCGTCGATTGGAACAACAGCGAGTCGAGCAGGGCGACGTCGATGTGCTGACCCTCCCCCGTCCGATCGCGATGACGCAGGGCGGCCAATGCCGCCAAGGCGCCGTGGACTCCGGCCAGATCGTCTGCCAGGAAGGTCGGAGATTTGACGGGCTCGCCGTCGGGGCTGCCGTTGAGCGACAGGAAGCCGCTCATCGCCTGGGCCAGCGGGTCGTAGCCCATCCGGCCCTGCAGGGCACCGAACTGCCCGTAGCCGCTGATCGAGACGTACACCGTATCCGGTCGAACCTCGCGCACCGCGGCGTAGCCGAGGCCCCAGTCCCCCATGGTGCCCGGGCGAAAGTTCTCGACCACGACGTCGGCCTTCTCCGCAAGCGATAGAAACAGATCGCGGCCCTCGGGGCGGCGAAGGTCGAGGCACAGGCTCCGCTTGTTTCGATTTACGGTGGCGTGCATGAAGGAAACCGGAGTTTCGCTCCCGGGCAGGAGCGGCGGCGCGCGCCGGGCGATCTCTCCCGCGGGATGCTCGACCTTGATCACGTCGGCACCGAAATCCGCCAGGAGGCAGCCGCACATGGGACCGGCCCAGGTCGTGGTAGCTTCCAACACGCGAAGGCCCGCCACCGGTCCCGGGAGATCGGCGCGGGCCTCGCGGTAGAAATCGGCCTTCTGCATGCCGGTCCTCCCGCGGAGAACGTACCACCCACGCGCGCTCCGAGGCGCCCGACTCCGAGGCCCTCGAGGCCGGCGGTTCGATACACTCCGCGACTTCCGATTCGCATGCGTCAGTTCGAGGAGTCCGGATGTCACCGCTGCGCGCGGAGATGCGCAAACTCACGAGTCTGGCGCTTCCGATGATGGGTGCCCAGGTCGGCACCATGTTGATCGGTACCGTCGACACGCTGATGGTCGCGCGGGTTAGCACCGACGCATTGGCAGCCGCGGCCATCGCCAACGCCTGGATCTACGGGGGCCTGCTCTTCGGTCAGGGCGTCGTACTGGGAATCGATCCCGTTATCACCCGGGCCCACGGCGCGGGGAACCGGGAGCTGGTGGCGTTGACTTTTCAGCGCGGAATCGTCCTGGCGCTGCTGGTGGCGCTGCCCCTCTCGCTTTCGTGGTTCTTCACCGAGCCCATCCTCGTCGCGCTGGGCCAGGCGCCCCGGCTCGCGGTTCTGGCCCACCGGTACACCGTGGTCCAGATCCCCACCGTCGGATGCTTCCTCGTGTTCACCGCACTCCGGCAGTACCTACAGGGCCGCGAGCTCGTGCGCCCCGCCTTGTGGGTGATCGGGATCGCGAACCTCTTCAACGCCGCCGCGAACTGGGTCTTGATCTTCGGGAAGTGGGGTTTTCCCGAGCTCGGCCTGCTGGGCGCGGGGATCGCCTCGGCGCTGACCCGCTCCCGGCTCCTCGCC